>NZ_JACFYV010000253.1:0-8808 GCF_016759955.1 Burkholderia sp. KCJ3K979 | reverse complement strand
CGCGTCGGCGTCTGGATGCCGATTCAATGTAGTACGTCGTCGTATGACATGGTACGCCGGTGGACCGAGGATGACGTCACGGGTTTACCCGGAAATATCCCGCACTCTGCATAAATATCGGGAGGGGAAGCGAGCGCTTTCACATCTGATGACGTATGACATGGAACGATGCTGCGTCCGTCGGCGGTCCTTGGGGGGCGGCGTGAAATCCGCGGTCGAGGCGGCGCGTTCATTCGTGCGTGGTCGATTTCCGGAGCCGGTGGAGAAAACCGACCTCGACGGGGCTGCGCTCGATACCCGTGTGTTTCACACGCTGGTGCGCATGCGGCAAGGCGTGCCGCACATGGAGCGGCGGCAACGCGATCGTGATGAACGACACGGAGGCACCCCGTAAGCCGTTTGCGGGGGGAGGGCGGCTCCGCTCCATTGAGTTGAAGAACGCGCTCGCGGTTGCGGCAAAATATCAGGCACGCGAACTCGCCGTGCACGCCACTCGACGCAAACGGCGGCGATTTCATACCTTGACGATGGAGCAACGGATCATGCAGGACAACCGGTACGCGCGGCACGTCTTCGCGTTCAACGGCGACGCGGACGGCCTGTGCGCGCTTCAGCAATTGCGGCTCGCCGAACGCGTGCACGGCACGCTCGTGACCGGCGTGAAGCGCGACATCCGGCTGCTCGAACGCATCGACGCGGGCGCGGGCGACATCGTCACCGTGCTCGACGTGTCGCACGACCAGAACCGCGACGCGTGCGTGCGGCTGCTGCGCGACGGCGCGACGGTCCGTTACTTCGACCACCACTTTGCCGGCGAGCTGCCCGACCATCCGCGTTTCGACGCGTATATCGACATGGCGGCCGACGTCTGCACGAGCGCGATCGTGAACCGCTATCTCGGCGGCCGGTACGTGCGTTGGGCGATCGTCGCCGCCTATGGCGACGAACTGCCGGCGCTCGGCGATGCGCTGGCGCGCGAGCATGGCGTCGACGAAGCCGAGCGTTGCATGCTCGCCGAGCTCGGGCGCTATCTGAACTACAACGCATACGGCGAGTGCGTCGGCGATCTGCATTTCGATCCGGCGACGCTCGCGGACGCGATGCTGCCGTGCATCGATCCCCTCGATTTCGTGCGCGACACGGCGGTGTTCGCCGCATTGCGCGACGGTTACCGCGACGACATGGCGCGCGCGTGCGCGCTCGCGCCGCTGCGCGAGGTGCCGGGCGCGACGCTGGTCCGGATGCCCGATCATCCGTGGGCGCGGCGCGCGACCGGCATGCTCGCGAACGAACGGATGCGCAATGCACCGCATGCGGCGCTCGCGGTGCTGTCGCCGCGCGCGGGCGGCGGGCTGGTCGTCAGCGTGCGCGTGCCCGAGGGCCGGCCGATCGGCGCGGACGAGTTCTGCCGCGGCTTCGCGACCGGCGGCGGGCGCAAGCGCGCAGGCGGCATCAACCATCTGCCGGAAGACGAGTTCGACGCATTCGCCGAGCGCTTCGAGGCCGCGTTCCGGCTCGATTGACGCGACGCATCGTCGACCGGATCGGCCGGCCGCACCGGCGAGCACGGTCGGCCCGTCGGGCGGCCGCGGCGTGCCTCCGTGCGTTCGGCGTTGCGTCAGCCCTGCGCGGTGTGCACGGAACCGGTCGACGTATCCCCGACTGAGAAACCTTCCGGGCGTGCTGCCGGTCGGTAGCGCGACTTCCATCGGATTGAAGCGGATCGTGTGCCCGAGCGCGGTGTCGCACGTGGCGTGCCGGCCATGACGGCCGGCGTCGACACCGCGCAGCGCAGCCGCGACAATACGCGTCTCCTTTTGCTTTCGCCATCGAGGTGCCTATCCGTGTCTGCCAAGCCGTCCGCTGCCCCCGCGATCGTTTGGTTCCGCGACGATCTGCGCGTGACTGATCAGCCCGCGCTGACGCGCGCGGTCGAATCCGGCCGGCCGCTCGTCTGCGTGTTCATCGACGACACGGGCGCCGGCGCCGGGCCCGCACTCGGCGGCGCGGCGCGCTGGTGGCTGCACGGGTCGCTGGCCGGGCTCGACACCGCGCTCGCGCGTCACGGCGGGCGCCTGCTGCTGTTGCGCGGCGACGCACAGCGCGAGATCGAGCGCGTCGTCGGTGACACGGGCGCGGCAGCCGTGTACTGGAACCGCCGCTATGCGCAGCCGCAGCGCGACGCGGACGCGGCGCTGAAGGCGTCGCTCAAGGCGCGCGGCGTGACGGTCGAGAGCAGCAACGGCAGCCTGCTGAACGAGCCGTGGGAGGTGCTGACGGGCAGCGGCGGCCCGTACCAGGTGTTCACCGCGTACTGGCGCGCGGCGCGCCGCGATCGCACGGTCGCCGCGCCGTTGCCGGCACCCGAGCGGATCGCGTTTCATCCGTGGCCGCAAGCCGTGCGCGACCGCGCGCTGGCGCTCGATGCACTCGCGTTGCGTCCGCATGCGCCGGACTGGGCCGGCGGCCTGCGCGATGCGTGGCCGGCGCCCGACGAAGCCGGCGCGCTCGCGCGACTCGACACGTTTCTGACGACCTCGCTCGCCGGCTATGCGGATGCGCGCGACCGTCCCGACCGCCCCGCGACGAGCCGGCTGTCGCCGTTCCTGCGTTTCGGCAACGTGTCGCCGCGACAGGTGTGGCATGCGGTGCAGGGCGCCGCGAACGCAGGCGGCGCGGCATACGCGGCGCACGCCGACAAGTTCCTCAGCGAGCTCGGCTGGCGCGAATTCAGCTACACGCTGCTGTATCACTTCCCGGCGCTCGCGACCGACAATTTCCGTGCGCAATTCGATGCAATGCCGTGGCGCGACGATCCCGCCGCGTTACGTGCGTGGCAGCGCGGCCGCACCGGCTATCCGCTCGTCGATGCGGGCCTGCGCGAGCTGTGGACGACCGGCTGGATGCACAACCGCGTGCGGATGGTCGTCGCGTCGTTCCTGATCAAGCATCTGCTGATCGACTGGCGCGCGGGCGAAGCATGGTTCCGCGACACGCTGGTCGACGCCGATCCCGCGAACAACGCGGCGAGCTGGCAATGGGTGGCTGGCTGCGGCGCCGACGCCGCGCCGTATTTCCGCATCTTCAATCCGGTCGCGCAGGGGCAGAAGTGCGACCCGGACGGCGCGTACGTGCGGCGCTGGGTGCCCGAGCTTGCCGGCCTCGACGACGCGTCGATCCATGCGCCGTGGGAAGCGTCGCCGCTGGCGCTCGAGGCGGCCGGCGTCCGGCTCGGCATCGACTATCCGGCGCCGCTCGTCGAGCATGCGGCCGCGCGCGCCCGTGCGCTCGATGCGCTGGCCGCGTTGCCGAAGCGCCGCTGACCGCACGCGCCGGTTCGCCGCATCAATTGCAGAACGCGACGTGCTCGAGCAGCGCGTACGCGACGCCCGAATCGAAGTAGGCCGCGCCGCACCACGCGACGAACGCGAGCGTGCCGGCGGCCAGGGCCGCGCGGATCATGCCCATGCCGCGTTGCCCGACGCCGGGCGCGCGACGCGCGCGTCGTCGATCGGCAGGTGCAGTAGCGCCGCGAGCACGCCGAGCGCGATCGAGCCGAGCCACAGCGGCATATACGAGTGCGTCGCGTCGTACACGATTGCACCGAGCCACACGCCGAAGAAGCTGCCGAGCTGGTGCCCGAAGAACACGAAGCCGAACAGCGTCGCGATGTAGCGCACGCCGAACACCTGCGAGATCACGCCGTTCGTCAGCGGCACCGTGCCGAGCCACGTGAACCCCATCACGGCCGCGAACACGTAGACGCTCGCGGGCGACAGCGGCGCGGCGACGAACGCGGCCATCGCGAGCGCGCGCACGAGGTACAGCACCGACAGCACGTACTTGCGCCGCAGCAGCCCGCCGAGATGGCCGCACGCGTAGGTGCCGGCCACGTTGGTCAGCGCGATCAGCGCGAGCGCGACACTCGCGTGGCGCGCCGGCAACCCGTGGTCGAGCAGGTACGCGGGCAGGTGCGTCGCGATGAACGCGAGCTGGAAGCCGCACGCGAAGAAGCCTGCGTTCAGCAGCCAGAAGCCGCGATGCGCGAACGCCTCGCGCACGGCTTCGCCGATCGACTGGTCGGCGCCGGCAGCGGCGCCTGCCGCTTGCGCGGGCCGGTCGCGCAGCAGCACGGCGAGCGGCGCGAGCAGCGCGGCGACGAGCGCCAGCGCGATGAACGCGTGCCGCCAGCCGATGCCGCCGATCAATTCCTGCGCGACGGGCACCATGCAGAACTGGCCAAGCCCGCCGATCGCGCCGGCGACCCCGAGCGCCCAGCCGCGCCGGTCGGGCGGAAACAGGCGGCTCAGCGCGCCGTAGATCGACGCGAACGCGGAGCCCGACAGCGCGATGCCGATCACGAGCCCGGCGCCGACCGTGAACAGGCCGGTCGTGGCCGCCTGCGCCATCGTGACGAGCCCGGTCGCGTACAGCAGCGTGCCGGCGACGATCACGCGCACCGAGCCGAAGCGGTCGGCGAGCATTCCGGTGAACGGCTGCGCGACGCCCCAGATCAGATTCTGCAGTGCCAGCGCGAGCCCGAACGCCTCGCGCGACCAGCCGTGGTCGAGCGACACGGGTGCGAGGAACAGGCCCTGCACGTGGCGGATGCCGAGCGCGGCGCCCATGATCAGGCCGCCTGCCAGCACGGGCAGCCAGCGGCGCCGGACTTCCTGCTCGATCGGGGTCATGCGTGTCTCCGGATGAAGGCGCGACGAAACGGCCGCGCTCGATCCGATTAGACGAGCGGGGCGGCCGTCGCTCAAGCGATCATTCAGTCAGGTTGGCATGCGTCACGGGAATGTGAAGGGGCGATGGCGGTTGCCGGTGGTCACGCGCATCCGCACCGCCGGCTCAGGCCGACGTCGTATCGTGCGCGTGCATCGCCGCATCGCATTCGGCTGCTTCGGCGAGCATCCAGTCGCGCACGTCGGCGACTTCGCGGCGCGGGGCCGGATCGTGCTGGAACAGCCAGTAGCCGTACGTCTGCGACAGCGTCTGCGTGTGCGGCCCGAGCACCGCGAGCCGGCCGTCGGCGAGCATCGGCGTGACGAGCGCGAGCCGGCCGAGCGCGATGCCCTGGCCCGCGATCGCGGCCTGGATCACCTGGTCGTACTGGTTGAAGCGCAGCACGCCTTTCGGGCGCGCGTCGCCGAGCCCGGCCGCGGGCAGATGCGCGTGCCACTGCAGTTGCGGTTGCGGCGGCCCGTCGAATTCGAGCAGCACGTGATCGGCGATCGCGGCCGCGCTCGTGACCGGTCGCGCGGCGAGCGCGGGGTGCGCGACCGGCACGACGATCTCGTCGAACAGGCGCAGCGCGCCGGCCGGCGCCCGCTCGCGCGGGCAGTAGCGGATGCCGAGGTCGATGCCTTCGGCGCGCAAATCGAGTACCTTGTCGTTCGCGGCGACGCGCAGGTCGATCCCGGGCAGCCGCGCCTGCAGCCGCCCGAGCCGCGGCAGCAGCCACAGCGCCGTCACGCCGATGCTGGCGGTGATCGTCACGGGCTGGCGCTCGCGCGCCGCGGCGAGCGACGCGACGGTGTCCTGCAGGCCGAGCAGCGCCGCATCGGCGACGCGGAACAGCCGTTCGCCTTCCGGCGTGAATGAAATCTTCCGGTAGCCGCGCTGCAGCAACGTCACGCCGAGATGCGCTTCGAGCGCATGGACCTGGCGGCTGACCGCCGACTGCGTGACGCACAGATCCTGCGCGGCGAGCGTGATGCTCATGCGGCGGCCGACGGCGACGAAACCGCGAACGAGGTCGAGCGACGGGAGACGGACGAGTGGCGTTGACATGCGCGTGACTCATGCGAACGGAGCAGCAAGATTGGTTGAGAATGCGGCACGCGTCAAGTTCAATGGAGGCGGGTTGATCGCGGAGGACGGGGCGAGTAGGCGCTGAAGCGCTAACCCCGACCGACCGCGATGCATGGGACCCCAGTAAGCGCTAAAGCGCTAACTGGGGATCGACAGGAGACACGATGACGATTTCGAACGAGGAAAGCGACGCGGCGCAGGCCAGTCGCGCGGCGGGCGCGTTGCCGCCCGAGCCCGTGACGCTGCGCGCAGCCGACGGCTACGAACTGCGCGGCCATGTCTGGCGCCATCGCGGCGGCGGCGCCGTGCGGCCCGTGACGGTCGTCAATTGCGCGACGTCGGTGCGCTGCGACTACTACTTTCGTTTCGCGGCCTGGCTGTTCGCGCAGGGGCGCGACGTGCTCGTCTACGACTATCGCGGCATCGGCGGGTCGCGTCCGGCGCGGCTTGCGAAGCTCAGCGCGAACTGGCTCGACTGGGGGCGGCTCGATTGCGAGGCCGCGCTGCACTACGCGCGCGACGCGTTTCCGGGCCAGCCGCTCGATGTGGTCGCGCACAGCATCGGCGGCTGTGTGCTCGGCCTCGCCGCATCGAACGTGCACGTGCGGCATGCGGTGACCGTCGGCGCACAGTACGCGTACTGGCGCGACTATCTGCCGGCCGAGCGCCGCCGCATGTGGTGGAAGTGGCATGTCGCGATGCCGGCGCTCGCGGCCGTGTTCGGCTACGTGCCCGCAAAGCGGCTCGGCTGGATGGAGGACACGCCGCGCGGTATCGCGCTGTCGTGGGCGCGTTCGCAGCCGCGTTTCGAGGAGGGCTACGTCGGTCGCGTGCTGGACGACAGCGGCGCGAGCCGCGCCGCGTTGCCGGCGCGCTTCGCGGGGCTGTCGGCGCCGATGCTCGCGGTCGGCATCGACGACGACGCGTTCGGCACGGTCGACGCGGTCGAGCGGCTGGTCGGCTACTACACGGGCAGCAACGTCACGCATCTGCGGATCGCGCCGGCCGACATCGGCGTCGACGCGATCGGTCATTTCGCGTTTTTCCACAGCCGCTTCACCGACACGTTGTGGCCCGTCGCGCTGTACTGGCTGCAACACGGCGTGTTGCCGGCCGATGCGCCGGGCGTCGTGCACGCGCTGCATCCGGCGTCGCGCGGGCGGGTGACGGGGAGCGGCGTGCCGGGCATCGCCGCGAACGGGTGATCCAGCGTATGCGAGCATGACGCGCAGCCTCGTTCGCGTCACGAGCCTGCCGCAGCCGCCGGCCGCCGGTCGGCGCGATCGATTAACATCGGACGTTTCGTTCCAGAACACAGGCTGCTGCGCGCCGATGCCCATTCCGTCCGATTCCGCTTCTCCCGTTGAAACGCCGCACGCATGGCGCGTGCACGCACTCGACGTGCCGCCTGCCGCGGCGCGGGCCGGCGTGCGGATCGCGCGCGTCGATTTCGACTGGCGCGTGCCGCTCGTGTCGCCCGCGTACGCGGCGCTGAACGACGACGAGCGCGCACGCGCCGCGCGCTTCCTGCGGCACGAGGATGCGGTACGCAGCGCCGCGACGCGCGCCGCGCTGCGCGACGTGCTCGGCGCGGCGCTCGGCCTCGCCCCGCACGCGGTCCAGATCATCGTCGACGCGGCGGGGCGGCCGTCGCTGGACCGCGCGCATCGAGCGTCGCTCGACTTCAACGTATCGCACGCGGGCGATCATGCATTGATCGCGTGGGCGCCGGCGGGCCGCGTCGGCGTCGATATCGAGGGCTGCAACCGCGCGGCCGACTGGCGCGCGCTGACACGCGAAGTGTGTGCGCCCACCGAGGTCACGTATCTCGAGGGCCTGCCGGCCGGCGCGCGCGAGCGCGAATTCATGCGGGTGTGGGCCGCGAAGGAGGCGCTGCTCAAGGCGCTCGGCACCGGCATCGTCGGCGGGTTGCGCGCGTTCGCGGTCGTGCCGCCGCGCGACGCGGCGACGCCCGCGACGACGATCGTCGAGCCCACCGCGCCCGCCGCCGGCGTCGCCGCGTTCGACGCGGCATGGCTCGACGCGGCGCCCGGCTACGCGGCGTGCGTCGCGTGGACGCGCGCGTAAGCCGGGCGTGACGCGCGGCGCTTATTCGAGCGGCGCGTCATTCGGCGCCGCGTAACGCGCCTTGATCACGTCGCTCATCGGAAAGTCGAACGACAGGCCCTTCGGCGGCACCGGCTTCATGAACCATTTGTCGTACAGCGCGTTGATCTCGCCGCTTTTCATCAGCTGCACGAGCACGCCGTCGACGAGCGCCTTGAACTGCGGATCGTCCTTGCGCAGCATGAACCCGTAGGCTTCCGACGATTGCGGCGTGCCGACGAGCTGCCAGTCGGCCGGTTTCGCGGCGAGCTGGCGCACGCCCGCGAGCAGCACGTCGTCCATCATGTACGCGGCCGCGCGGCCCGATTCGAGCGTGAGGCGTCCTTCGCCGTAGTCCTTCGCGCTGATGATCTGCATGTTCATCTTCTTTTCCTCGTTCATCTTGCGCAGCAGGCGTTCGGACGTCGTGCCCTGGTTCGTCACGACCGTCTTGCCGGCGAGATCGGGGAAGTCGCGGATGCCCGACGTGGTGCGCGTGAGCAGGCGCGTCGTCGCGACGAAGAAGGTGGTCGAGAACGCGACCTGCGCATGGCGCGCGGCGAGGTTGGTCGTCACGCCGCATTCGAGATCGACGGTGCCGTTCTGCACGAGCGGAATGCGGTTCTGCGACGTGACCGGAATGAAGCGCACCTGCAGGTCGGGCTTGCCGGTGCGCGCCTTCACCGCGGCGATCACGCGGTCGCACAGGTCCTGCGAGAAGCCGATGACCTTGCCGCCCGCGTCGACATAGGAGAACGGCACCGACGTTTCGCGATGACCGATCGAAATCAGGTTGGATTGCCGGATCTTCTCCAGCGTGCCGGCCAGCGGCTCGGCGGCGACGGACGCGCCGCACGCGAGCGCGCATGCGGCGACGAGCAGGGG
>NZ_JACFYV010000252.1:0-8837 GCF_016759955.1 Burkholderia sp. KCJ3K979 | reverse complement strand
AGCCGCTGTGGGTCATGCTGCCGTTCGCGGCCGACTGGCGCTGGTTCACCGGCGACGACTGTCCGTGGTATCCGCGAGCCAGAATCGCCCGCCAGCCGGCCCCGGGCACGTGGCGCGACGTGGCGGCCTCGGTGGCCGACATGCTGCGCGACGCATGACCGCAAGCGAAAAAGGGAGCGCATCGCGCTCCCTTTTCAATGTGATGCGCGGCCGACACCGCGCGATATACCGGCCGCCGTCAGGCTGACTTGTACTGGTTGCGCGCATCGGCCGTGCGATACAGCACGAGCGTCGCGATCAGGCCACAGATCGCGGCCACGCTCAGCCACAGTCCCGGCGCCGCCTTGTTGCCCGTCTGGTGGATCAGCAGCGTCGAGATCGCCGGCGTGAAGCCGCCGATCGTCGTGGCCAGGCTGTACGCGAGCGAGAAGCCGGCCGTCCGCACGTCGGCCGGCATCACTTCGGTCAGCGCGACGACCATCGCGCCGTTGTACGACGCGTACAGGAACGACAGCCACAGCTCGACCGCGAGCAGCCGCAGGAACGACGGATCGCCGACGAGCCACAGCACGGCCGGATAAGCCGACACAAGCGTCAGCACGGTGAAGGCGATCAGCACCGGGCGGCGACCGATGCGGTCGGACAGCGCGCCGGACAGCGGCAGCCACACGAGATTCGAGATCCCGACGCAAACGGTCACGACGAGCGCGTCGAGCGACGACAGGTGCAGCACTTCCTTGCCGAAGGTCGGCGTGTACGCGGTAATCATGTAGAACGACACCGTCGTCATGATCACCATCCCCATGCCGGCCACCACGACACCCCAGTTGTCGAGCATCGAGCGCATGATCTCGCCCATCGTCGGCCGGTGACGCTTCGCAAGAAACTCGTCGGTCTCCTTCAGCGACCGGCGAATCAGGAACAGGAACGGCACGATCAGGCAGCCGATCAGGAACGGAATGCGCCAGCCCCACGCGGTCATTTCCTCGACCGGCAGCGCGCGGTTCAGCACGACACCGACGAACGCGGCGAACACGACCGCCACCTGCTGGCTGCCCGACTGCCACGACGTATAGAACCCCTTGTGGCCCTTCGTCGCGATCTCCGACAGGTAGACCGACACGCCGCCGAGCTCGACGCCCGCCGAGAAGCCCTGCAACAACCGGCCGAGCAGCACGAGCACCGGCGCGAGCACGCCGATCGTCGCGTAGCCCGGGATCGCGGCCACGGTGAGCGTGCCGATCGCCATCAGCCCGAGCGTCAGGATCAGGCCCTTGCGGCGGCCGTGATGATCGATGTACGCGCCGAGCACGATCGCACCGACCGGGCGCATCAGGAAACCCGCGCCGAATACCGACAGCGACAGCATCAGCGACGCGAACGCGTTGCCGCTCGGAAAGTATGTTTTCGCGATGGCCGACGCGTAATACCCGTAGACCATGAAGTCGTACATTTCCAGGAAGTTGCCGCTGACGACCCGGAAGACGGTGCGGACTTTCGATTCCTGCGCGATGGCAGGGGACGCTGTGGACATGTTTTCTCGCTCAGCTCGGGCGGCGCGAATACCGCGCCGCCGCATGAATCCGACGATGCGCGACGCGCAGGGTGGGCCCGCGCGCCCGGGCATCGCTGCCCGCCGGCGGCACGGCGCGTAACGGCGCGCCGCCGGCATGATTCGCGAATCATGCCACGCCAGGCCGACATTTGCCTTGTGGTGCCCCTTGGCGCCCCCTGTCACGGCCGTCGCGGCATCCGCCTCGTACAAGTCGCCCCCAAAAAGGCACAAGAATCAGATTGATCTAATCGACCTGCCTTCGCCGGCTGACCACAATGTCACGATTTGCGACGACATTTCCGCGCCGCGCCGGCACGGTCGCCCGTGTCGCACGACGTACCCCTTTCATGATCCCATCGCCCCTCGTCCCGGTCGAAGGCGCGCTCGCCCGCCCTCGCATCAACCCGCTCGATCAGGTCCCGCCGTTCGGTCGCGAATGGCGGTTTCTCGGTGCCCCCGGTGCACGGTCCAGCAAGAACTGCCTCGCGACACTGACGACGTCCTGCATCGACGTCGACTGGCCGCACTCCGCATGCCGGTGGCAACCGCTGCCGGCGACCGCGCTGCCGGCTTCGGGCGGGCTGCCTGCCCCGCCGGCTGCGGCCACCGGTCGACGCTTGCGCCATCGCCGCCCTCGTGACCGGCGCGCGATGTACGCGCTCTACTGGAGCATCGGCGCACTCGGCATCATCGGCTGGCTGATCGGCACGTACGACCCGCCCGCGGGCTTCGGTCCCGCGTATGCGATTCAAGCGACCGGCGGTGTGGCCGATCACGTCACGACGTCGACCGGCACCATACATATGGCCGCGACTCACCCGGCCACCTCGACGAACGCCGTGCCGCAGCGCAAGGTCGCGGCACCTGTCGCGAACACGATGAAAACGCCGCCCGCCACGCACCGCGCCCCGCTTCGCCCCGCATCGCTTCATCCGCAAACGGCGTCCGCCATGCGGCACGCCGCGCCTGCGTCGCCCCGTCGGGCAACCGGCCAGCGCACGATGCCGGCACCGTCCCACACACCGGTCGTGCCGCGACTCGCCGCACATCCGCCGACCCAGCGTGCGCCGCTCCAGCGCGCTGCGACCAACACCGGCACACACGATCGGCTCGCTCCACCGCCGCGCACGGCAGACACGCGCGATACACGCGACTCGCTCGACGATCCGGCCACGCTGATCGCCATGGCGAACGCGCTGCGCGCCACGCAGCCGGCCCGCCCGGCGCACCCGAGCGCGGCTGGTTTCGACTGGACGTCGCAACTGTCGCACCGCCGCGTGACCGACGTGCCGGACGCGTTCGCGCACTGACGCCCGCGCAATAAAAAACCCGGCGAAGATCGCTTCGCCGGGTTTTCGTTCGTCTCGCTCCGTCCGTTCGACGAATCGTTACTTGTGCGCGGGCAGCCCCGTCTCGTTCTGTCTCTCGAGTTGCCGCACCTGCTCCTGCAGATCGCGCAACTGCAACTGCGCAGCCCGCTTCTCGACCTGCAGCGCCTGGGCCTGTTCCTGCGCCGACCGCTGCCGCTGCGCGACTTCGGCCTGCTGGCTGCGCGCGACGCTCAGGTCGGCCTGCAACTGCTGCGCGCGATTCGCCTGCAGTGCGATCACGCGTTCGAGAAACGCCTTCTGCGCCTGCAGCTCGGTCCGGCGGATCTCGATATCGGCGAGCTGCGCGGTCTGCTGGACGAAGTTCGCGTACACCATCTCCGCGCGATTCTTTTCCTGCGAGCGGATCACGCGCCACAGGTTCTTGTCCTGGAACAGCGCGACGTAATACGTCATCTCGCGCGGATCGAACATCAGGCTCGCGCCGTAGCTGCCGTTGTACGTCGTCCGCATCTCGACGATCCGGCCGTCGTGCAGCATCTGCGTCAGCTCGGCGACGTTGCCTTGCGCAGCGGCGTCCGTCTCGGCCGCGGCCGATGCCGCCGGCGACGCGCTGCCGCTCAGGCTCGTGACCGCCGGACGCGTACCGGCGACGGGGGCGGTCGCCTCGGCGGACCAGGCCGCGCCCGCTTGCGCGCAGGCAACCAGTGCAACGATCCACGTTGCGCATCGTGCAGGGGAAAAGTTTCGGAAAGCCAACGTCAGACTCCGGCGAACGAATCGGAACTCGCGATTATCGTTCAAAACGAAACGGCCGCATCTCGAATTTATCGGGACGCGGCCGGCCTTCATCCAACACGGAAAATTCGGCGTGCTACAGGCGCGTTTCGCGCGCCGCGCGCAGGAACGCATCGAGCAGCGGCGTGCAGTCGAGCAGTTCCGAGCCGCCTGCGCGGTGGAACTCCGGATGCCACTGCACGCCGACGACGAACGGCGAACGCCGATGGCGAATGCCTTCGATGATCCCGTCGCCCGCCGACACGGCCTCGATGTTCAGATCGCGGCCGAGATCGCGGATCGCCTGGTGGTGAATCGAGTTGACGATCGCCTCGCTGCGCCCCGGGAACATGCTCGCGAGCGTCGACGAATCGGGAAAGCGGATCGCGTGACGATGCTGGTCGTAATGCTCGCTCACGTGCGCATTCGCGGTCGGCACGTCGGTGGCGATGTCCTGGTACAGCGAGCCGCCGAACGCGACGTTGATCAGCTGGCAGCCGCGACACACGCCGAGCACGGGTTTGCCGGACTCGACGAATTCGTGCAGCAGCTCGAGCTCGTACATGTCGCGCACGCGATCGCCCGGCCATTCGGGACGCGCATCCGACGCCGCGTAGGTCTGCGGCGATACGTCGGCGCCACCTTGCAGCAGCAGGCCATCGAGATGCTTCGCGTAATCGCGCAGGCGGATATTGCTCGGATGGATCATGCCTTGATGGCCGACGGTCGGAATCATGAACACGAGCACGTCGCGCGACATCACCCAGTGGGCGATCGATTCCTCGAGATACTGCAGCGTCTTGCCGCGCAGCCCCTTCGCGCCCGGCTCCGGATGGAAGATCCGCGCCGACACGCCGATGCGCAACGTGCGCTGGGTGATGCGCTGGCCAGCGCGATCGAACAGCCGCCGCGCTCGCGCCGCGACGATCCGGCCGAACACCGACCACGGTGTGTCGCTCTGCTTCAGGTAGGCCGGCGGCGCATTCTGCGCGCTCGCGGGCGGCGGCCGCGGCGTGTCGAAATCGGGCGGCGCGCCGAAGCCGGGCGGCGGTGCCCCCGGCTTCAGCGGCGCGGCCGTCGCAGCGCCATCACCGACGGCGCCTGCCGCACCGGGCGCACCCGGCTCGGATGCGGCCGTGACGGGCGACGCGCCGTCATCGGCGACGTTCTGCGCGGCTGCCTGCGGGGCCGGCGCATCGGGTGTTTTCGCCGGATCGGGACGGGGGGAATCGGAAGAAGCGGAAGAGGTGCCGGGCAGACCGGCCGAAGAAGGCGTGTTTTCGCTCATGACGATGGTCTGGTGCGTCGCTCGCGCGTAGGGATAGACGAGGATTCATTATGCTTCAGTGCATGATCGCGCGGCAAACCTGCAACATCCTGTCGATATTGTTGCAAGTCGGTGGGAAGCCGCGCCGAAGAGCGGGCTGCCTCACGCACCGGCGCTGCCCGTTTGACGTCAACGTCGCTGGACACCAGTGATATATCACAATAATATCCAGGGATCGCCCCCCACGCTTCCCGAGCATCCGCGCCATGATCGCGCCCCTTCCGACCCCGATGCCGCAATCGCCATGAGCACCCTGACCGACGTCACCCGAGACCGCCCCGCCGCATCGCCGGGCAGCCTCGCCGACCGCGCGTACGCGCTGATCCAGCGGGACATCATCACGATGCGCCTGAAGCCGGGCGCCGCGCTCAACGAAGCCGACCTCGTTGCACGCACCGGAATCGGCCGCACGCCGGTGCACCAGGCCGTGCATCGGCTCGTGCTCGAAGGGCTGCTGTCCGTGATACCGCGCAAGGGCTTGATGGTGCAGCCGCTCTCGCTCGACGACATCGTCGCGGTGATCGACGTACGGCGCATCAACGAAGCGCACTGCGCCGAACTCGCCGCGCGCCATGCGACGCCCGACGATCTCGCGCGCCTGGCCGCGCTGCTCGACGACGGGCAGGCCTGCGTCGACACGCACGACGTCGAGGGCATGATGGAACTCGACCGCGCGTTTCATCAGACGATCGCCGCGGCCGCGCGCAACGCGGTGCTCGCCGACATCCTGCGGGCGCTGCACGAGCGCTCGCTGCGCTTCTGGTTCGTCACGCTGTCCGAACCGCACCATCTCGCCGACGTCCAGCACGAGCATCGCGCGCTGTTCGACCGGCTGTCCGCCCGCGACGCCGCCGGCGCGCGCGCGGCCGTCGAAAGCCATATCGATTCGTTCCGCTCCACGCTTCTTCAACATCTTCGCCCCTGAGCCGCCATGACCACTTTCACGCCGTTTCCCCCGCTCGCCCAGCTCGCCGCCGACCTCGCCGCCGGCCGGACCACGAGCCGCGCGCTCGTCGACACCGCGCTCGACCGGATCGCCGATCCGTCTGGCCAGGGCGCCGTCGTCTTCACCGAAGTCGATGCGGACAATGCCCGCGCGGCCGCCGACGCACACGACCGGCTACGCGCCGCGGGCACCGTGCTGTCGCCGCTCGCGGGCATTCCGGTGTCGGTCAAGGACCTGTTCGACGTCGCGGGCCAGGTCACGCGCGCGGGATCGCGCGTGCTCGACGGCGCACCGGCCGCGCGCACCGATGCGGTCGCCGTCGCACGGCTCAAGCGGGCGGGCGCGGTACTGGTCGGCCGCACCAACATGAGCGAATTCGCGTTCTCCGGGCTCGGGCTGAATCCGCACTTCGGCAACCCGCGCTCGCCGTATCACCGCGACGTGCCGGGCGACGCACGGATTTCGGGCGGCTCGTCGTCGGGAGCGGCCGCGTCGGTCGCCGACGGGATGGCCGCCGTCGCGCTCGGCACCGACACCGGCGGCTCGATCCGCATTCCGGCCGCGCTGTGCGGGCTGACGGGCTTCAAGCCGACCGCGAGCCGAATTCCGACGCAAGGCGGCGTGCCGCTGTCGACGACGCTCGACTCGTTCGGCCCGATCGGCCTGACGGTCGCGTGCTGCGCACTCGTCGACCGGATGCTGGCGGGGCTCGAGCCGCACGTGCCGGCCGCCCGGCCGCTCGAAGGCGTACGGCTCGGCGTGCTGACGAACTACGTGACGGACGGCGTCGATGCCGACGTCGCGGCCGCGCTCGACACCGCGCTCAAGCATCTCGAAGCCGCCGGCGCGATCGTCACCGAAGTGCGCTTTCCCGCGCTCGACCGGCTCCCGGAGATCAACCGTTTCGGCTTCTCGCCGATCGAGGCGTACGCGTGGCATCGTCCGCTGCTCGCCACGCATCGCGACCAGTACGACCCGCGCGTGCTGACGCGCATCCTGAAGGGCGAACCGGCGAGCGCGGCCGACTATCTCGACCTGCTCGCCGCCCGCGCCGCGATGCTCGACGAAGCCGCGCACACGGTGTGGTCGCGCTTCGATGCGCTCGTCGCGCCGACGGTCCCGGTCGTGCCGCCGCGCATCGCCGAACTCGAAACGGACGACGACGCGTTCACGCGCACCAACGCGCTGATCCTGCGCAACCCGAGCGCGTTCAACTTCCTCGATGCGTGCGGGCTGTCGCTGCCGTGCCATCCGCGCGACGCAGCGCCGGTCGGCCTGATGCTCGCGGCGGCGCCGCATCGCGACGACGCGCTGCTCGCGATCGGCCAGTCGGTCGAGGCCGTGCTGAACACGATCCGCTGACCGCGCGAGCCGATGGCAAGCCGGATCGGCGGCGGGCCGCGCCCGCGTGCGGCAGGGTGCCGCACGCGGGCTGTCAGTTTCGTGCCAGACCGTTCGCGCTAAAATCGCGCGATTGTTTTCCGGACCGACCGACGAGGAACCCCGCCGACATGAACGACTACACGCTTGCACTACGCCGCGAACGCCGCCTGCTGATGCTGCTCGGATGGGTGTGCATCGCCCTGCTGGCCGGTGCGCTGTATCTGCAGTACGTGAAGAACGAAGACCCGTGCCCGCTGTGCATCATCCAGCGCTACTTCTTCTGCGCGATCGGGATCTTCGCGTTCCTGGCCGCCGGAATCCGCAACTGGCGCGGCGTCTGGGTGCTCGAACTGCTGATCGCGATCGCCGCGGCCGGCGGTGTCGGCACGGCCGCACGGCACCTGTCGATCCAGATGAATCCGGGCTTCAGCTGCGGCTTCGACACGCTGCAGCCGATCGTCGACAGCCTGCCGCCCGCGCAGTGGTTCCCCGGCATGTTCAAGGTCGCCGGGCTGTGCGAGACCGTCTACCCGCCGATTTTCGGCATCCTGCTGCCCGGCTGGGCGCTGATCGGCTTCGCCGTGATCCTGGTCGCGGTCGTCGCGAGCCTCTGGCGTCATCGCCGCAAGCTGGCGGGCTGATCGGCCAGCCGCGTTGCCGGCCGCAAGGCCGGCGGCGCGGCTCGACCGCACGGGCCACGCGCCGCCGGCGAGCGACTCGTCACGCGGCTCCGGCCGACGCCTGCGCCAGCCCCGGCCGGTCGCCGCACGTAAACACCTACCCTGCCGCCGCCCGGATTTCCGGGCCCGCGCGCATCGCGCGATCGCCGTGCTCCCGCCCCCGTCACGCGTACGTTTGGGCCCGATGTGCATGCATCGGTCCCCCGATCCCGCGCGGCCGGCCTATGATCGACATGATCGCCGCCTGATAGCCCGGATCACCGCCCGGCCATGTTCCCGCCGCGTGGCGGTGCTATCTTCGGGACTGGATGGCGATCTACGTGCGCGTGGCGAGGCGGTTTCACCGCTCCCTGCGTAACGCGCGCCCGATCCGCAATGTCGACTGGATTCATCATGACAACGCAAACCATCCGCATCCGTCACCCTCATGGCGTCCGCGCGTCCGGCGGCGCCGTTCGCGCTCGCCGTCAGTCCGCGGCTACCGCACGGCCTCGGCCGTGCAGCCGGCCGGCCCCGCTCCCGTCCGTCCTCGTTGCCGCCGCGCCCGCCAGCGCGCGCCGCGTGTCGTGCCGCGTCGTCCCGAACGGAGCGTGCTGATGGAAGCCTGGCTCGGCGATCTGCAGCAACTGCTCGCGCACGGCGAAGCGGCCGTGCTCGTGACGGTCGCGCACACCGACGGCTCGGCGCCGCGCGAAGCCGGCACCAAGATGCTCGTCACGCGCGACACGGCCCGCCATACGATCGGCGGCGGTCATCTGGAGTGGAAGGCGATCGAGATCGCGCGGCATCTGCTGAAGGACGGCGCGCACGTGCCGCACGCACGCCGGCTCGAGCGGCTCGC
>NZ_JACFYV010000251.1:0-8886 GCF_016759955.1 Burkholderia sp. KCJ3K979 | reverse complement strand
CGCTGCCGATCAACGTATCGAGCCGTGCCAGCGCGGCCTCGCGGTTCTTCTCCTGCGTCCGATATTCCTGCGACTTGATCACGACGATGCCGTCGCGCGTGATGCGCTGGTCGGACAGCGCAAGCAGCCGCTCCTTGAGGACCGGCGGCAGCGACGACGCGCGAATGTCGAAGCGCAGATGAATCGCGCTCGACACCTTGTTCACGTTCTGCCCGCCCGCGCCCTGCGCGCGCACGGCCGTCCATTCGACCTCGGCCGGATCGAGCGTGTAGCGAATCATCATCGCGAAACCTCCGTGCGGCGCCGGGCAAGCGCCTCGTCGACGCGGGCCGCGAGCCCCGAATCGCGCTGCGTGCGTGTCGCGACCGCCTGCGCCAGCACGCGCCGCGGCCCGATCACCTGCACGCGCGTGCGGGCGCGCGTGACGGCCGTATAGACCAGCTCGCGCGTCAGCACCCGGCCGAACGACGCGGGCAGCACGAGCGCCGCCTCGTCGAATTCCGAGCCCTGCGACTTGTGCACCGTCAGCGCGAACGCCGTTTCGTGCGGCGGCAGCGCAGCCGGCGACACCGCCCGCGCGGTGCCGTCCGCGCGCCGGAACCACACACGCAGCACGCCATGCGCGTCGGGCAGCGCGATGCCGATGTCGCCGTTGAACAGCCCCAGCGCGTAGTCGTTGCGTGTGACCATGATCGGCCGCCCGGTGAACCAGTGCGCGCCGACCGCGAGCGGCACGCGCGCCGCATGCCGCACGTGCGCGGCCACCAGCGCATTGACGTGTTCCGCGCCGCGCGAGCCGCTGCGGGTCGCGCACAGGATCCGGAACCGGTTGAGCGCGTCGAACAGCGGCAGCGGATCGGGCGCCGGCGCGGCCAGCGCATCGCGCAATGCGTCAAGGTAGACGCCGAAACGCCGGGCGAGCCGCTCGACCGTCGACGACGCCAGCGTGTCGCCCGCATCGTCGTGAAACGATGCGGCGGCCGAATCGTCGGCGGGCAGCGCTTCGAGCGCCGCCTGCACGTCGCCGCGGCGGATCGCGAGCGACAGCCGCCCGATCGGCGAATCGAGACCGAAGCGGTAATTGCGTTCGAGCCATACGACGCAGTCCGCGAGCGGCGCCGCGGCGGGCGTGCCGGTGGACGCGGCTGCGGCTGCCGCTTCGCCGGCCAATGGCGATGCGGGCGCCGTCATCGATGCAAGCGCCGCATCGCCTGCGTCGAATGGCGGCAGCTCGACGGTGTCGAGCCACGCGAGTTCGTCGGCCTCGATCCAGGCCGGTGCCTTGCCGTCTGGTGCGCCGGCATCGGCGGTCAGTGCCGACTCGGCGCGCGGGGGCGGCGCGATGTCGGTCGACGACACTTCGTCATCCTGCGGTTCGTCGTCGAACAGCGACGCCTGTCGCGCATCGACTTTCGGCCGCGGCGCCGATTTGCGCGAAACAGGCGCAGATGCCGATGGCGACGCCGGGGCCCGTGCGGACGCGGACACCGGATGCGCGGCCGGAACCGCTACCGGCACCGCCTCGTCCGGCGCCGGCAACGCCGCGACGAACGTCGCCTCGTCGATGCCGAGCGCCTGCGCGATGCGCGCGCGCGCCGCGGCGGTGAACGCCGGCCGCGCGCTCAGCTCCGCGAATACGGCGCCGGCCTCGACCGCCGCCAACTGGTCCTTGTCGCCCAGCAACACGAGACGCGCACCGGGCGCGAGCGCGTCGAGCAGATGCGCGGCGAGCGCAACGTCGATCATCGACGCCTCGTCGACGACGATCAGGTCGTACGGCAACGGATTGTCGCGATGATGCCGAAAGCCGGCCGCCCCGCCGCCGCCCAGCAGCCGATGCAGCGTGTACGACGTGTCGGGCAGGCGCGCCGCGAGCTCGGGCGGCAGATCGCCGGCGCGCGCGTGCAGCGCCTCCTGCATCCGCTGCGCGGCCTTGCCGGTCGGTGCGGCCAGCGCGATGCGCAGCCCCGGGTGCGCGTCGAGCAGACAGGCCAGCACGCCGACGACGGTCGTCGTCTTGCCCGTGCCCGGCCCGCCGCTGACGATCGTCACGCGGCCGGTCAGCGCGACGATCGCCGCGACGCGCTGCCAGTCGACTTCACCGGTGGCCGGCCCGAAGTAACGGGCGAGACTGTCGCGCAACCGGTCGGGCGACAGGCCTTCGTCCGGCGCGGCGACGCCGGCCTGCGCGACGAGCGCATCGGCGAGCCGCCGTTCGTAATCGAAATAGCGCGACAGGTACAGGTGATCGAGCCGGTCGACGATCAGCGGCCGCTCGTCGCCGCGCGCAAGCGTGCCGAACGCGACCACGCCGCTCGCGGCAAGCGCCGCGCGGACCTCGCCGAGCGGCGCTTCGTAACGCAGTGCAAGCGCGCCAAGCGCGACGCACACGTGGCCGCTCGCGGTCGCACGGCTCGTCGCGAACGCGGCACGCGCCGCCCAGCGTGCCGACGCGGACGGCGCACCGGCACGTCGCGCCAGGTCGCCGATGCGGCGCGCGAAGCCTTCCGCGAGCGCAATGCCGAAATCGGCCGGCTCGGGCAGCCGCGCGACGAGACCGCCGGTGAATTCGAGCATGTC
This sequence comes from Burkholderia sp. KCJ3K979, assembly GCF_016759955.1. Taxonomy (NCBI): domain Bacteria; kingdom Pseudomonadati; phylum Pseudomonadota; class Betaproteobacteria; order Burkholderiales; family Burkholderiaceae; genus Burkholderia; species Burkholderia sp. KCJ3K979. The sequence continues at coordinate 6,306 of NZ_JACFYV010000251.1, read as the reverse complement.
GTCGGATGCGGTCATGCGCGGCCCCCTTCCATCATCCGGTCGAGTGCGTCGACGAGCGCGCGGGCGGGCCGCCGCGCATGCACGCCGGCCGGCTCGCCGCCGCTGCGCCAACCTGGCCGCACGCCGCGCACGAACAGGTACAGGTAACCCGCGATATGCGTGTCGTAGTCGTAATCCGGCAACCGGCCGCACAGGTAGCGATGCAGCGCGACCGTATAGAGCAGCGCCTGCAGGTGATATGCGTGATCGGCCATCGCGACGTCGAGCGCGCGCGGGCCGTAGGCGTCCGGTGTCGTGCCGAGGTGGTTCGACTTCCAGTCGACGATCCAGAAACGGCCGTCGTGTTCGACGATCATGTCGATGAAACCCTTGATGAAACCGGCGAGCGTGCCCGCCTCTAGTGCAACGTCCGGATAACCGTGCGCGACCAGTAGCCGGCGCAGCGCCAGCAGGTCCAGCGACGGCGCCGGAAACAGGAAACCCATTTCGTCGAGCCGCTTCGCCGGATCGAGATCGACGAGCCGCATGCCCGGCACGAGCTCGGTGTGCACGACGTCGTCGACGAGCCGCACCATCATCGCCGGCAGACGCGCCGCAAGCGCCGGCTCGGCCTCGACCGGCCGGTCGTGCAGCGCGCCGAGCGCGGCCGCATGCCACGATTCGGGCTCCGTGAACCGGCTGAGTTCGAACAGGCGGTGCAGGCATTCGCCGGCCGCCGCGCCGCGCGGGAACACGAGGATGTCGTCGTCCGGCGGGTCGGTCGCAACCGTATCGGCGAATATCAGTTCGCCGTCCGGCGTTACCGCGGCGAGCGCATCGTGATCGGGCCGCAGTTCGTCGTCGGGCACGGCCGCGACGCCCGCCTCCTCGCGCGCCATCGACGCGGTCAGCGAGCTGAAGCTCGCCATCCGCCACGCATCGCGCAGCACGCGCGTCGCATGGCGCGCCGCGAGCGTCTGCGACGCGTCGTGCCCGGCCGCGAGACGCTCGCGGCGCGCGGGCACGGGCAGCGGCGCGACGCTCACGGGGCCGCCCGCGAGCGCGCGCCATGCCGCCTCGAGCGCGGCTTCGTCGGGCGGCTCGTCGAGCCACGCATCGAACGCATGGCCGGCACCGGCGACGAGCCAGTTGAGCACGCTGCGCCGCGCTTCGCGCGTCGAACGCGACGACAGGTAGGGCCCGGCGACGACATAGCAGCGATACACCGCGCGCGTGAGCGCCACGTAGACGAGCCGCGCGCGCTCCGCAGCCTGCTCGCGCAGCGCCTGCCGCGCCGCGTGCGCGGCCGCTTCGTCGTCGCATCCGTAATGCAGCACCGCATCGCCCGCGTCGTCGTGATACTCGCGCGCATCGGGCAGCGCGGAAGACGGCGGCTCGCGCAGCCCGCCGTCGTTGAGGAACGGACAGAACACGACCGCGTATTCGAGCCCCTTCGACTTGTGCACCGTGACGATCTGCACGAGGTTTCGATCGGATTCGAGCCGCAGTTGCGCTTCCTCGCCGCCGCCGTCCAGCCGTTGCGCGGCCAGCCAGCGCAGCGTCGGCGCGATACCCGGTTGCGCGGACGCCCGTGCCTGCGTCAACTCGGCCAGATGGTTGATGTCGGTCACGCGACGTTCGCCGTCCGCACCGCCCATCAGCCGTTCGGCGATCCGCAGCTCGCGCGTGAACGTGCGCCACATCACCGCGAAGCCGCGTTCGCGCCACAGCAGCCGATACCGCGAGAAGCGCTCGACCCAGCTCATCGCGTCCGCACTGTCGGCCGCCGACGCGCCGGGTGGCGCATCGCCGTCGCCCTGCTCCATCCGCCACAGCGCGCCGGCATCGAGCCCGAACCAGTCGGACGCGAGCGCCGCGCGCAGACGCCGCAGGTCGCCTGGCGCATCGATCGCCGCCAGCACGCGTTCGAGCTGTTCGGCGTCGCCGGTCGAAAACACCGACGCCTGAGCCAGCTCGACGCTGCCGATGCCCCACGTCGCGAGCACGCGCTTCACGAGGCTGCCCTGCCGGTGCGTCTGCACGAGCACCGCGATGTCGCCCGGCGACAACGGCGACTCTCCCAACCGCACTCGCCCTTCACGCGCGCCGCGCATCAGCCGCGCGATCTCGGCCGCGCAGGCCTGTGCAGCCTGCGCCTGCGCATCGCGCTTGAGCAGCGTACCTTCGCCGCCCGGCAGCGCCCACACCCGGAAATCGCCGGCCGGGCCCGGATCGGTCTCGTCGACGAACGGCGCACGCACACGCGTGCCGGCGCGCACCGCGTAATAGTCGAGCCCGTCGAGCACAAACGCGCGCGGATTCGACAGGAAGAAGCGGTTGCACGCTTCGACGATCGCGGGTGTCGAGCGCTGGTTGACCGCGAGCGTGTAGCACGCGCTCGCCCGTGCGCGCGCGGCGAGATAGGTATGCAGGTCGGCCGCGCGGAAACTGTAGATCGCCTGCTTCGGATCGCCGACGAGAAACAACGGGCCGCGCGGCGCGAAGATCCGGTCGAAGATCGCGAACTGCAGCGGATCGGTATCCTGGAACTCGTCGATCAACGCGGCCGGATAGCGCGCGCGCAGCGTCTCGGCGAGCCACGAATGCGCGTGCAGCGCGTGATACAGGTTCGCGAGCAGGTCGTCGAACGATACGACGCGCCGCGTGCGCTTGCGCTCGGCCAGCTCGCCGGGCGCCATGTCGAGCCATTCGGCGATCAGCGCGAGCCAGCGCGCGCGCTGCGCGGCCTCGGCTGCGGCCACGGCCGCTTCGAGCGCGTCGGCCACGTCGAAGAACGCATGTGCGGGTGTCGCACCGCCTTTTTTGGTCGCCTTCGTCAGCGCGGTTTGCGTGAGCTTCAGCGCGGCTTTCGGCAGCGCGGCCGTCGCGTCGCCCTGCTCGAAATGCACGGCCCACGCGGCGAGCGCATCGGCAACCGCGTCGGGCTTGTGCGAGCGTTGATTCAGTACGGGCTGCGCGGCGCGCAGCAACGCATCGATCGCGTCGCGCTCGGCCGCCCACATCCGCGCCGCCTCGGCGAAGCATTCGGCCGCCGCTGCTTCGGCTGATTCGTCCGGCTCGGTCACGCCATCCCAGCGCAGCGCGGCGAGCGGCTTCTTCAGCCGGCGTGCAAGCTGTGCATCGAGCGCGGCCGGGCCGGCGCCCGATTCGACGAGCCAGGTCGCGAAGCCCGGCCAGCGCGCGGCCGCCGGTTCGACACGCGTGCGCCAGAAATCCGCCGCGAGTTCGAAGCGCAGCGACGCATCGTCGGCCTCCATGTCGAACGCGAACGGCATCGCGGCCGCGAACGGCGCTTCCTGCAGCGCGCGCTGGCAGAACGCGTGGATCGTATGGATCGCCGCCTGGTCGAACGCGCGCAGCGCGCGCCGGATCCGCTTCGCGGCCGTCTCCGAGTCGAGCGCGCCGTCATCGCCGAGCGTGGTCTCCAGCAGGCGCGCGATGAACGGATCTCCGCCGTCGTCACCCGTGTCGAGCGCATGCGCAAGCTGCGCGAGCCGGCTGCGAATCCGCTCGTGCAGCTCGGCCGTCGCCGCTTTCGTGAAGGTCACGACGAGGATCTCGTCCGCGCCGAGATCCTTTTCGAGCAGCAGGCGCACGTACAGCGCGCAGATGTTCCAGGTCTTGCCGGTGCCGGCCGACGCCTCGATCTGGTTGACGCCGTCGAGCGGGCAGGCGAACACGTCGAGTTCGAGCGCCTGCTGCTGCGACACGGCGCTCATGCGACCTCCTTCAGATGTTCGACGAGCGGCTCGAACACGAGTCGCGCGAGCGTGCCGAACGGCTCGTCGAGCGACGGATGCGCGCCGCGCCACGCGATCGCGATGGCCGGGTCGTCGGCTTCGCTCACGACCCGCTCGTTGATCCACACGCTCGCGGCCTTCGCCTCGCCGTCGGATACCCGCGCCCACGCACTGCGCGGGAAAAACCGCAGCGGCATGCGCCGCCCCGCGCGAAACAGCGCGGCCAGCGGCGCGAGCCGTTCGAGCGGCGCCGCGACGGGCGTCAGCTCGAACGCACCGCCGCTGCCGAACCACAGCGTGCGGCGCGGGCCGCCGGACTCGATCGCACAGTAGACGAGATGCGCGAGCCACGCGGACAGGTAATCGCGCGCGCTCGGCCGCGCATAGCGGTAGATGACCTGCCCGGCCGGCGTCAGCCGGTTCAGCGTGCCGTGCAGTTCGAGCGGCGCGCTCACCGCGTCGGCCGCCAGCATCGCGTCGTCGGCGCCGAACAGCGCCTGCTCGGTGTCGGGCCACTTCGGTGCGACGATGAGCGAGAACGGCCGCCGCTCGATGCCGTCGGCCAGCGCACGGCGCACGTTCGACGCAAGCTGCGTCATCGAACCGAGCGCCTGGTCGCGCCACACCGCCCCCGTCGCGCCGCCGGGCAGTTCGGGGCTCGCGTCCGCAATGCGCAGCGCGTGATCGTGCACGCCACCCTCGCCCGCTTCGATCAGGAGCGGCAGCACGCGCTCGGCCAGCGCGTCGCTGCCGGCAAAGTCCAGCGCGAATGGCTCGGTATCGAGCAGTTCGGCCTGTGCGTCGGCGAGCACGATGCCGAGCCGGCCGCGTAGCAACGCACGCGCCGGATGCCGCCAGAAGCGTTCGAATTCGCTGAACGCGACGGGCTCGACCGGCTCGGCTGGCAGCGGCTGCGCGAAGAACGGCTGCTCGCGCGGCTCGCCGCGCGACGCTTCGGCGGCCAGCAGCGACGCGAGCGTCGCCCGCTCGGCGTCGTACGACACGAGTTCGCTGCCCGGCTGGAAATACGCGGCCGCGAACGGTTGCAGCGGATGCTCGACGATGAACGCGCGCCGTGCGGCATCCACCGCATCCGGTGCGGCGCCGGGCCCGGCCGTGACGATCGCCAGATGATCGAGCAGCTCGTCGACGAGCGCCGCGGGCGGCAACGGCGCATTGTCGCGGATGCTGCGGCCCGTATAAGCAATCAGCAGGCGGTCGCGCGCGGCGAGCAACAGGTCGAGAAACAGATTGCGCTCGTCGTCGCGACGCTGCCGGTCGCCCAGCTTCGGCAGCACGGCCATCAGGTCGAATTCGTCCGCGCGCGCGAGACTTGGCAGCACGCCATCGTCCATCCCGAGCAGGCAGACGACGCGATACGGCAGCCCGCGCAAGCTCGTCAGCGAAGAGAACGTGACGCCGCCCCACGGCACCCCGCCGCGGGCCGGATCGTCGAGCGCCGCGGCGAGCCCCGCGCGCACGACGGCCGCCGGCAACGCCTCGTCCGGCGCCCCTTCCGTCATCGCGGCCAGCATCGCGTCGAGCGCGTCGCGCACGCCGGCCAGCGCGTCGGCATACGCGGCGCCCGAATCGAAGAAGCGCGCGAGCGTGTCGGCAAACAGTTCGCTCCAGCCGCGCGGCGTGTGCGACTCCGCGAGCCGCCGCGCGAAGCCGTCGAGATCGTCGGTAAACCGTGCGAGCCGGCCGAGCAGTTCGGCCTCGCTGCCGGTGGCCGCCTCGATCGGCAGCCATGCGCCGATCGGCGCCGCGCCTTCGGGCATCGCATAGCCGAGAAAGAGCCGCGCAAGCGCATCGGAGAACGTATGGCGCGGCGCGGGCACGGCCGCGTCGTCGCTCGCGAGCGGCGACAGCCCGCGCCGCGCGCCGGCGGCCGCGAGCCAGGTCTGCACCGTTTCGAGCGCGGCCGCGTCGATGTCGTAGCGCGCGGCCACCGCATCCACGCGCAGCCATTCGACCAGCTCCGGCGCGCCGACCTGCCGTTCCGGCAACGCGAGCCAGTCGAGCAGCACGCGCGCGACCGGGTTCGCCTGCGACGGCGGCAGGCCGGTGATCCGGTACGGCACCCGCGCGCCACCAGCGCCGGCCGTGCCGAACACCGCGTCGATCAGCGGCCCGGCCGCGGCGAGATCGGCGACCGCGACGAGCACGTCGGACGGCTGCAGGCTCGCATCGGCGTCGAACCAGGCAAGCAGCCGGTCGTGCAGCACCTCGAGCTGGCGTGCGAGGCTGTGGCACACGTGCACCTCGATCCCCCGCTCGACCGGCGTGTCGCCGATGTCGGCTTCCGGCTGCAATTCGAGGATCGCGTTCTGCACGCGCGCGAGCCAGGTGGGCGCGGGATTCTCGACGAAACGCGACGCATCGCCCGACGCGGCGCTTTCGGTCAGTTCGTGCAGCATGTGCAGTTGCGCCTGCGTCTGCCTGCCCCATTCGGCGAGCAGCGGATGACCGACCTCCTGGTAGTCGCGCCGCCCCGCAGCATCGAGCGCCTCGGCATGCGCGGCGGTCACGATGTCGAACCAGAATTCGCGGCACGGGTTCAGCG
>NZ_JACFYV010000250.1:0-8901 GCF_016759955.1 Burkholderia sp. KCJ3K979 | reverse complement strand
ACGGCAACCGTGCGTTTTGTACTCAGTCACGGGCTCCAACACCCAAGCGCGGGGCAAACTGCACGGTCTCGTCTGGCTACCACCAGACTTTACCGTACTGGTCAGTACTGAACATACAAGCGCGGCGAGCGTGGCGCTGGCCGCGTTCGCCGAGGTGGTCGGCCGCTGGAGCCAGGCGCCGGCGTTCTGCCTGAACCTCACGGTGCTGAACCGTCCGCCCGTGCATCCGCGCATCGATGCTGTGCTCGGCGATTTCACCGCGCTGAGCCTGCTCGCCGTCGACGCGACGCACGGGCGCGATTTCGTCGAGCGTGCCCGCACGATCGGCGCGCGGATGTTCGACGATCTCGACCATCGCGCCTTCACCGGCGTCGACGTGATGCGCGAACTCGCGCGGCGGCGCGGCAAGGACGCGGCGCTGATGCCGGTGGTGTTCACGAGCGGGATCGGCAGCGTGGGGCGCCTGCTCGGCGAGCACACGGAGCACGCGACGCGCGCCGCACCGCCGCGCACCATGATCAGCCAGACGCCGCAGGTGTGGCTCGATTGCCAGGTGACCGACCAGTTCGGCGGGCTGGAAATCGGCTGGGACGTGCGCGACGACCTGTTTCCGGACGGCATGCCGTCCGCGATGTTCGACGCGTATGTCGCGCTGCTGGGCCGGCTGGCCGACGATGCCGAATGGTGGTCGCGTGAGGGTGACATCGTGCTGCCGTCCGCGGCGCCGGTCGCCGGCGCGCATCCGGATGCCGATACGCATATCGCGGCCGGGTTCGCCGCGCAGGCGTTGCGCACGCCCGATGCGCCGGTCGTGATCGATGCGCTGGGGGCACGCACGTACCGCGAGGTCGCGCAACACGCGGCGGCGCTGCGTACCGCGCTCGAGCAGGCCGGCGTCGGCGTGGGCGATACCGTCGCGGTGCTGATGCCGAAGTGTGCGCATCAGCTCGCGGCCGTGCTCGCGATCGTCCAGGCGGGTGCCGCGTACGTCCCGGTCGACAGCCGTCAGCCGGCGCTGCGGCAACAGGCCATTCTCCGCAATGCGCGAGTGCGTGCGGTCGTCAGCGTGCAGGCGCTCGCATTCGAACAGGAAGGTTGCGTGCGCATCGATATCGATGTGTTGCCGAGCGATCCGCAATGGCCGCCGCGCGCCGCGAGCGACATCGCCCCCGATGCGTTGGCCTACGTGATCTACACATCGGGTTCCACCGGCGAGCCGAAGGGCGTGATGCTGAGCCATGCGGCGGTGTGCAACACGCTTGCCGACATCAGCGCGCGCCATGCGGTCGGCGCGGGCGACGTGGTGCTGGGACTGGCCGAACTGAGCTTCGACCTGTCCGTCTACGATTTTTTCGGCGCGACCGCGCGCGGCGCGTGCATCGTGCTGCCCGATCCGGCGCGCGGCAACGATCCGTCGCACTGGGCCGAACTGATGGCGCGCCATCGCGTGACATTGTGGAACTCGGTGCCCGCCCAGGGGCAGATGCTGATCGACTACCTCGAAGGCGAACCGGCGCTCGACGTGCCGGGCCCGCGCCGCGTGCTGTGGTCGGGCGACTGGATTCCGGTGACGCTGCCGGCCCGCTGGTGGCGCCGCTGGCCCGACAGCGCACTGTTCAGCCTCGGCGGCGCGACCGAAGCGTCGATCTGGTCGATCGAGCATCCGATCCGTCCGGAAGACACGCAGCTCGCGAGCATTCCGTACGGCCGCGCGCTGACCGGGCAGACGATGGAAGTGCTCGACGCGCTCGGCCGGCCGTGCCCGCCGGGCGTGCGCGGCGAGATCCATATCGGCGGCGTCGGGCTCGCGACGGGCTACGCGAACGATCCGGTGCGGACGGCCGAACGGTTCATCCATCATCCGGACGGGCGCAGGCTTTACCGCACCGGCGATCTCGGGCGCGTGCGCGCCGACGGCTCGCTCGAATTCCTCGGGCGGCAGGACGATCAGGTGAAAATCCGCGGGTACCGGATCGAGCTGGCCGAGATCGATGCGGCGCTGACCGCGCATCCGCTCGTCGGCGCGGCCGCGACGATCGTGCTCGGCGAAGGCGCGGAGCGCCGGCTCGCGAGCTTCGTGTCGCTGCAGAGTGCGGAAGCGCCTGCATCGGCGCGGGACGACGCGCTGCGTGACCTGGCGACGCAGGTGCGCACGGCATTCGACACCGCACGCTGGCCCGCCCAGGCAGACGTGGCGCATTCGGTCGCGCAGCTCGAAACGGCGTGCGTGGCGTCGCTCGCCGCATGGATCGTGCCGGCCGGCGGCTTGACGACCGACGCTTCGACCGGTTTCGCGACCTTGTGCGAGCGGCTGCGTGTGCCGGCGGCACGACGCCATTTGCTGCGCCACTGGCTCACGATGCTCGTCGCGCACGGCGTGCTGGAGGCGGATGCCGAAGACGGCTGGCGCATGCGTCCGGGCGCGAGCCTGGCCGACGCGCATGCGTGCTGGGACGCATTCGCGCAGCACGCGTCGCCGGAGCTGTGGCCGGCCGTGCTCGTCGACTACTTCCGCGCGAGCGCCGGATGCCTCGACGCGCAGATCGCCGGCAGCGTGTCGCCGGCCGGCCTGATGTTCCCGGAAGGGGCTTCGCATATCGCCGAAGCGATGTACAGCGACGGCGAACATGCCCGCGCGCTGCATCGCGGGATGGCGCAGGCCGTGCGCGCCGTCGTCGCCCGCGAGCCGCAGCGCGCGTGGCGCATTCTCGAAATCGGCGCGGGCACCGCCGCCGCGACGCGTGCGATCGTCGACGCGCTCGCGCCGCTGGTCGAAGCCGGTACGCGTATCGATTACCTGTTCAGCGACGTGTCGAGCTACTTCCTCGCGGCCGCACGCGAGCGTTTCGCCGCGTATCCGTGGATGCGCTTCGTGCGCTTCGACATGAACGCGCCGTGCGACGCGCAGGGCATTGCGCCGCATTCGGTCGACCTGACGATCAGCTCCGGCGCGCTGAACAATGCGCGCGACACGGTCGCACTGATTGCCGGCTTGCGCGCACTGTCGGCGCCCGACGCGTGGTGGGTGATCCAGGAACTGACGGCCGAGCATCCGGAAATCAGCATCAGCCAGGGGCTGATGATGGAGACGCCGGACGATGCGCGGGCCGCATCGGCGCGGTTGTTCGTGCCGCACGCGCAGTGGCTCGACTGGCTGCAGGCGGAGGCGGGCGATCGTGCGCTCGGTTGTGTCGCGCCCGACACGCCGCTCGCCGCGCTCGGCTACGACATCCTGCTCGCCCACGTGAAGCGCGGCGCCGCGCGCATCGCGCCGGATACGCTGCTGGCGTTCGTGGCCGAGCGCGTGCCGAACTACATGGTGCCGTCGCAACTGCGCGTGCTCGAGCGTTTGCCGGTGACCGCGAACGGCAAGATCGACCGCCGCACGCTGGCCGGCATCGCCGATATCCGCGAACCGGCGCCGGCCGTGGTGCGAGCGGTGCCCGCACAGGCAGCCGATCCGCTGCTCGCACGGCTGATCGGCTTGTGGGAAACCGTGCTCGATACGCGCAACGTGTCGCCGGATCAGGACTTCTTCGCCGCGGGCGGCGATTCGCTGCTGATCGCGCAGCTCGTGTCGCGGCTGCGCGGCGAGGAGCCGCTCGCGCACGCGCATCCGTTCGACCGGCTGCTGCGCTGGGTGCTCGCGCAGCCGACGCCCGCCGCGTTCGCGCAATGCCTGCGCGATGCGGGCGAGCAGCCGGCGAGCGCGACGCCGACGGCCGCGCTCGCCGCGTCGCGCACGTTGCCTGCATCGGCGGTCGTCCATGCGCCGGCGCCGCGCGTGCGCCCCGGCGTGCGGCCGATTCCGCTCGCGCCGGGTGACGGCGTGCCGCGCGTGATCGTGCACGAAGGGCTCGGCACCGTGCACGCGTATCGTCCGGTGCTGCCCGCGCTGGCTCGGCTGGGCCCGGTGCTCGGCTTCGCGGTGCGCGACGCGCAGGACTATCTCGACCTGCCGGTGCGCCACCTGAACGCGACGCTGGGCCGGCGTTATGCGGATGCGCTGTGGCGCAACGGCGTGCGCGAGGTCGACGTGCTCGGCTACTGCTCGGGCGGGCTGGTCGCGCTCGAAATGGCGAAGTCGCTGGTGCAGCTCGGTGTCGCGGTGCGCACGCTCGACATCGTGTCGAGCTACCGGATTCCGTACCTGATCGAGGACGAACGGCTCGTGCTGTTCAACTTCGCGGCGACGCTCGGGCTGCCGCTCGATGCGCTCGGCTTTCCGGAAACGTACGTGCTGGCCGACGCGCTGGCTGACGCATTGAAGGCCGACCCTGCGCGGCTCGCGCCCGGCAGCCTGCAGGCGCAGCTCGAGATCTTCGGCGATCGTTGCGAGCCGCTCAACGGGCTGCGTCGCCGCGTGTTGCGCGCGGCGGCCGGCCTGTCGCTGCAGGACGCGCTCGCGCATCCGCTGCTCGACGAGCGCGAGCGGCTCTACCGGCTCTTCATGCATTCGGTGCAGGCGTCCCACTGGGCCGGCGATGCGCCGTATGCGGGTGCGCTGCGGCTGTTCGTTCCGGAGCGCTGCAATCCGCTGATTCCGCAGCAGCGCGCGGCGCTCACCGATTACTGGACGGCGCAGGCGCTCGGCGGCATCACGGCCGTCGATATCCCCGGCGGTCATTTCGACTGCCTGAACGCCGCGTTCGTCGATACGCGCCTGAAGGAGGCACGATGAAGGTCCATCCGCTGCCGGTCGTCGTGGCCGGCTCCCGTTTCGGTCAGTTCTATGCGGCGGGCCTCGCGGCGTCCGGTTCGTATCACGTCGCCGGCATCCTCGGGCAAGGCAGTGCGCGCACGGCCGCATTGGCCGCACGCGTCGGTGCGCCGGTGTTCGATCGCGTCGACGAGCTGCCGGACGACGTGCGCATCGCGTGCGTCGCCGTCGGCGGCGCGGCGCGCGGCGCGCAAGGCGCCGCGCTCGCGTGCCGGCTGCTCGAACGCGGGATCGACGTCGTGATCGAGCATCCGCTGCTGCCCGACGAATGGGCCAGCGCGCTGCGTACCGCGTCGCGCCGCGGCCGCCGCTGCCTGCTCAACAGCTTTTATCCGAACCTGCCGGTCGTCGCGCGCTTCATCGCGGTCGCGCGGCGGCTGCGCGAGACGAGCGCGCCGGTGCATGCGGACGTGGTGTGCTCGGTGCAGGCGAGCTACGCGGCGCTCGACGTGCTCGCGGCCGCGTTGCAGGGCGTCGGGCCGTGGTCGGTCGAACCGATCGGGCCGGCGCTGTCGTCGATGCGCGAATGCGCGATGGTGCTCGCCGAAACGCCGGTGTCGCTGCGCGTGCACAACGAGATGGCGGCGGCCGACGACGGCCGGATGAGCCTGCTGTTCGGCATCACGCTGACGACCGACGCCGGCACGTGGACGCTCGCGTCGCCGCACGGCCCGCTGTGGTGGGCGCCCGCGCTGCGCGAGCCGGCGCTGGACGACGACGGCCTGTTCCCGATCTTCGGCGAGGCGGCCGGCGACGACATGCCGAGCATCCAGATCTGCGACGACGCACAGGACACCTGGGGCGAGATTCACGCGCGCTGCTGGCCGCAGGCGGCCGTGCGTGCGGTCGACCGGCTCGTGTCCGGCGAAGGGCTGCACGCGTGCAACCAGCGCAGCATCGACGTGGCGCGCGTCTGGCAGCAGTTGACCGCGCAACTCGGTTTTCCGGCGCAGCCGCCGGGTGACGCGCGCGCCGCGACGCTCGGCATGCTGCTGGAGCGTGCCGCATGAAGGGGCCGTTGCTTTCGATGTTGCGGCCGTTCGCGGTGCCGCTCGTCGCGGCGGTGGCGTTGCAGGCGCTGGCCGGCATCGCGTCGCTCGTACCGTGGCTCGCGCTTGCGCATCTCGCCGACGCATGGCGCGTGAGCGCGCAGCTCGACGCCGCGGCGCGCGGCTGGCTCGTCGCGGCCGTGGCGGCCGGCGCGTGCTGGCTGGGCGGCCAGACGGTCGCACTGCACCTGACGCACCGCGTCGACGCCGATCTCGGCGACCGTCTGCGCAAGCGCCTCGCCGATCATCTGCAGCGTTTGCCGCTCGGCTGGTTCGCACGCGCGGGCAGCGACCGCGTCGCGCGCCACGTCGATCAGGACGTGCGCGCGCTGCATCAGCTCGTCGCGCATGCGCCGGCCGATCTCACGCAGCTCGTCGTCGTGCCGTGCGCGGCGCTCGCGTGCCTGCTTTATCTGAATCCCGCGCTGCTCGCGTTCGCGCTCGTGCCGCTCGTCGCCGGTGCGGCGCTGTTCCGCTGGATGCGCTCGGCACGCTTCGCGCCGGCCTTCGCCGCACGCAACGCGGCGCTCGAACGGTTGATGGGCGACTACGCGCAGCTCGCGCAGAACCCGGCGCTGGTGCGGCAGTATCCGGGCGCCGGGATCGAGGCCGCCGCGCTGGCGTCGGCCGGACATTTCTCGCACGCGTTCGCGGCGTGGGTCGGCCGCATCGGCGGTCTCGGCGCGTGCACGCAGGTGCTGCTCGGCACACCGTTCCTGCTCGCGTGGGTGGTGTTCGGCGCGACGTGGCTGACGGTCGGGCAGTTGCCGGTCGGCACGCTGTGCGCGTTCGCGTTGCTGATCTGGGCGGTCGCGGCGCCGGTGCGTGCGCTCGGTCATGGCGCCGATGCGTTGCGCGAGGCGCGCGCGGCCGCCGCGCGGCTCGATGCGTTGCTCGTGCAGCCGGGCCTGCAGGAACCCGCCGACGGCGCGGCACAGGCGCCGCGCGACGCGTCGATCGAACTGCGCGGCGTGCAGGTCGACATCGACGGCGAGCCGATCCTGCGCGACCTCGACGCGACGATCGCGGCCGGCACGACCACCGCGATCGTCGGGCCGTCGGGCGCGGGCAAGAGCACGCTGCTGATGCTGCTCGCGCGCTTCATGGACCCCGATCGCGGCACGGTGCGGCTCGGCGGCGCCGATCTGCGGCTGCTCGCGTCGGACACGCGCCGCGAACAGGTCGCGATGGTGTTCCAGCAGGCCACCGCGCTCGACGATGTGTCGATTGCCGCGAACATCGCGCTGTACCGGCCCGATGCCGATCGCGACGCGATTCGCGCCGCCGCGCGTGCGGCCTGTCTCGACGAGCGCATCGACGCATTGCCGGGCGGCTACGACTGCGTGTGCGGGCGCGACGTGCGGCTGTCCGGCGGCGAACTGCAGCGGCTGTCGATCGCGCGTGCGCTGCTGTCGCGCGCGCCGCTGCTGCTGCTCGACGAACCGGCGTCGGCGCTCGATCCGCAAACCGGGCGCGCGTTGCGCAACGCGCTGCGCGCCGACACGCGTACCCGTGTGATCGTCAGCCACGATCTCGACGCGATCCGGCACGCGGACCAGATCCTCGTGATGGAGCACGGCCGCATCGTCGAACGCGGTACGCACGCGGCGCTGCTTGCCGCGCACGGGCTGTATGCGCGGCTCTGGCGCGAACGCGGCGCCGCAGGCGGGGAGGCCGCATGATGACGACATCGCTCGAACGTTTGCAGTGCCTGCCGCGCGACACGCGCCGCGCGCTGTGGCGCGGGCTGGGCTGGGCGGTGGCCGCCGCATTGCTCGACGGCGCGTGCGGGCTGCTGCTCGTGCCGCTGATCCGCGCCTGGTTCGCCGGTGCGCAGGCGGCCGCGCTGCGCTGGACGGCCGTGCTCGGCGCGCTGACGCTGTGCCATGCGCTGGTGCTGTACGTCGCGCAACGTCGAGGCTATCGCGCGGGCGGCGCGCTGGCCGTTGGCCTCGTCGAACGCCTCGTGCACCACCTGCCGCGCATCGCGTCGTGGCAGGCCGTGCGCGACAGTCATCCGGCCGGGTTGCTGCGCGGGCCGGTGATGCAGGCGATGGGACTTCCCGCGCACCTGCTCGGGCCGTTGATCGGCGCGGTCGTCACGCCGCTCGCGGTGGTCGCGGGGCTCGCGTGGATCGACTGGCGCATCGCGCTGTGCCTCGCGGCGGCGGCTGTGCTGCTGTTCGCGCTGCTGGAACGCGGCGGCGCCCGCACGCTCGCGTTCGAACAGGCGCGCGCCGCGGGCGATCGCGACATGGCCGTGCAGCTTCAGACCTTCGCCGCGCATCAGGGGCTGCTGCGCTTCGCGGGCCGGGACGGCGACGCACGCGCGGCGCTGCAGCGCGCGTTCGACGAACAGCATCGCCGCACGCGAGCACTGATGCGGCGCTCGCTGCCGATCGAGCTCGGCTTCGCGGGGGCGGTGCAGGGCGTGTTCGTCGCGATGCTGATCGGCGGCGCGTGGGCCGTCGCGGTTGGCCGGCTCGACGCGGCGACGGCCGTCGCGGTGCTGGTGCTGCTCGTGCGCTTCATCGAGCCGCTCGCGCAGCTCACGCAGCTCGACCAGGCGCTGCGCGGCGGCTGGCGCGCGCTCGATACGGTGCTCGCGGTGCTGCATGCGCCACTTTTCGACAGCCCCGAGCGCGGCACGCCGGTACACGACGCGAGCGTCGACGCGCTGCGCGTCGGCTATCGGTCCGCCGGCGGCGCGACGCTGCTCGACGGGATCGACCTGCATTGTCCGGCGGGCGGCTTCGTCGCGATCGTCGGCCCGACGGGGGCGGGCAAGAGCACGCTGCTCGGCCTGCTCGCGCGGCTCGACGATCCGTGCGCGGGGCGCGTGCTGCTCGGCCGCGCCGACGTGCGGCACCTGAGCGAGGCGACGCTCGCCGCGACACGCAACCTCGTGTTCCAGGACAACGGGCTGTTTCGCGGCAGCCTCGCGTGGAACGTGCGGATGGGGCGGCCCGACGCGGCCGATGCCGAACTGCGCGCCGCGCTGGACGCGGTCGGCCTGCTGCGCGACGCCGAGCGCCTGCCGGACGGCCTCGACACCGACGTGGGGCCGGGCGGCCAGTTGCTGTCGGGCGGGCAGCGCCAGCGCGCATGCCTGGCGCGCGCGCTGCTGGCGCG
>NZ_JACFYV010000024.1:0-54089 GCF_016759955.1 Burkholderia sp. KCJ3K979 | reverse complement strand
CCGCGGGAAAGGGCAAGGCCGGCGCACGCATCCGGTCGAGGCGCGTCGCCAGCTGTGAGGCGATTGTAAGGCGACTGCCCGTCCCACGCAGAGCCGACGCGACGATGCCAATTGGTCTGGCGGCGCGTTTCAGTTTCGAAACGTTCGCGCTTTCTGACGGGGTGCGATGGCTACCCGCGGCCCGGCATGTGCCCGCGAGGCCTTGCGGCGTGAAGCATGGTGCGCTCCTTGCATGGTTGTATGGGCCGTGAGCGCGATCGCGGGTGTTGTCGACCCGGCAATCGCTTCAGTGGGTCGGATGTATCGGAGACGGGGACAAGAGAATGAAAAAAGACCGAAACGCAACGCAGCGTGTTGCAAACATGAATCGCCGACCTGCCCGGGTATTCGCTTCGCCATTGATTGCGGCGACGTGAGCGAGCGGCTTTCCGTTCCATCCGAGCAATCGGGTTCGTTCTGAACGACGACGTGCAGCCGTGACGCACGAGGCCGACCCGTGCCGGTCGGCCGTCGGGGATGCACCACGAACGCGGCGGATGGCCCCTGGCCTGGATCCCGGAATCGTCATGCCATGGCGCAACGCATGGCGCCGCGCGGCGAATGCGTTTGCATGCCGCGCATCGTGTCGGCGTGACGAGCCAGCGGCACAGGACCGGGCCGGGACAGCCGGTGACGCGCCGATGTGCGCGGCAGCGAGGAACACGTGGAGTCCGGGGAGCGTCCGTCGATCGCGGCATGACGGACGTCGCAACATTGTGCTGTCAGTTGATCCACTACCCCGATGGATCAATTGTTGAAGCGCCCGTCGCCGAGCGGCGACGGGCGTCTTTTTGCGTGCGACGGCTTGCCGTGGCGGCGGCCCGCCCGATCGCACGGCGTTCTGTATCATGTGCTGGCGTGCCTGGCTGCCCGTGCGGGCGCACGGCCTGCCGGCGCGACCGATCACGTTGCCAACATGAACGACAAAGCCTTGCCCGATCCCTCCCTCGCCGACGCCGATCCGGCCGCGCTCGATGCGCTGCAGACCTTCGTCGAGCGTCATCCGCGCCTGCTCGTGCTGACCGGCGCGGGCATCAGCACCGATTCCGGCATTCCCGGTTATCGCGACCGCAACGGCCAATGGATGCGCTCGCCGCCGATCCAGCTCCAGGAATTCCTCGGTTCCGATGCCGCGCGGCGCCGCTACTGGGCGCGCAGCATGATCGGCTGGCCGGTCGTCGGCCGCGCGCGGCCGAACGGGTCGCATGTCGCGCTGGCGCGGCTCGGCGACGCAGGGCGAATCGAGCGCCTCGTCACGCAGAACGTCGACGGCCTGCATCAGCGCGCGGGCAGCGACGACGTGATCGAACTGCACGGCGGCATCAACGGCGTGACCTGCCTCGAATGCGGCGCGCATCACGCGCGGGCGACGATTCAGACCGTGCTCGAAGCCGACAATCCCGAACTGCTGGGCGCGCAGGCCGAGCCCGCCGCGGACGGCGACGCGCATCTGGAATGGGCCGCGCTCGATACGTTCCGCGTTCCGGCGTGCCCCGCGTGCGGCGGCTTGCTGAAGCCTGCGGTGGTGTTCTTCGGCGAGAACGTGCCGCGCGAGCGCGTGGCGCTGGCGTCGCAGGCGCTCGATGCGGCCGACGCGCTGCTCGTCGTCGGCTCGTCGCTGATGGTGTATTCCGGCTACCGCTTCTGCGTGTGGGCGCAGGCGCAGCACAAGCCGGTTGCCGCACTCAATCTCGGCCATACGCGCGCCGACCCGATGCTGACGCTGAAGGTCGAGGCGCACTGCGCGCCCGCGCTCGACGCACTCGTGGCGCGGCTGGGGCTCGGGCGCAACAGCGCCAGCACCAGCGACACGACGGAGCATGCATCGTGACCGGCGCCGCTGCTTCGCCCGATCCGTCCGAGCGGCTGTCCGCGCCGGCGGCCGAACGCAATCGCGGGCCGATCCTCGACGTGCTGCGCCGTGTGCTGCCGGCGAGCGGCAGCGTGCTCGAAATCGCGAGCGGCACCGGGCAGCACGTCGTTCACTTCGCGCAAGCGTTGCCGGGCCTGCACTGGCAGCCGAGTGATCCCGATGCGCAGGCGCGGCGTTCGATCGCCGCGTGGGTCGCGCATGCGGGCCTCGCGAACGTCGCCGGGCCGCTGGCGTTCGACGTGCGCGACGCGCCGTGGCCGGTCGCGGCGCTCGACGCGATCGTCTGCATCAACATGATCCATATCTCGCCGTGGGCCTGTACCGACGCGCTGTTCGCGGGCGCGTCGCGCGTGCTGCGTCCGGGCGGCGTGCTGTTCCTGTACGGTCCGTACCGTCGCGAAGGCCGGCATACGGCGCCGTCGAACGAAGCGTTCGACCGGCAGTTGCGCAGCCGCGACCCGTCGTGGGGCGTGCGCGATCTCGAGACCGTGGTCGCGCTCGGGCTCGACCTCGGCCTCGACTGCAGCGAGGTCGTCGAGATGCCGGCGAACAACCTGAGCGTCGTGTTCCGGCGCCTGCCGCACGCGGAGCAATGACACGCAAGCGGGCAACGCGGCCGGGTTTCCTCTATCCTTTCGCCTGTGCGCGCGGCCCGGCTCGGGTCGCGCCCCGTTTTTTCCGGAGAATTGACTAATGGGCAAACAAGCAATCGGTGTGATCGGGCTCGCGGTGATGGGCCGCAATCTCGCACTCAATATCGAGAGCCGCGGTTACGCGGTGTCGGTGTTCAACCGCAGTCGCGAGAAAACCGACGAACTGATCGCCGAATTCCCCGGCCGCAATCTCGTGCCGACCTATACGCTCGAGGAATTCGTCGCGTCGCTCGAAACGCCGCGCCGGATCCTGATGATGGTGAAGGCCGGGGAAGCGACCGATGCGACGATCGCCTCGCTCAAGCCGCTGCTCGAGAAGGGCGACGTGCTGATCGACGGCGGCAACACGCATTTCACCGACACGATCCGCCGCAACCAGGAACTCGCGCAGTCGGGCCTGCATTTCATCGGCACCGGCGTGTCGGGCGGCGAAGAGGGCGCACTGCGTGGCCCGTCGATCATGCCTGGCGGCCAGCGCGACGCGTACGATCTCGTCGAGCCGATCCTCAAGCAGATCGCCGCGAAGGCGCCGTCGGACGGCGAGCCGTGCGTCGCGTACATGGGTCCGGACGGTGCGGGCCACTACGTGAAGATGGTCCACAACGGCATCGAATACGGCGACATGCAACTGATCGCCGAGAGCTATTCGGTGCTGAAGGACGTCGCGGGCCTGACCAACGACGAACTCGGCGCGGTGTACACCGAATGGAACCAGGGCGAGCTCGACAGCTACCTGATCGAGATCACGTCGAAGATCTTCGGCAAGAAGGACGAAGAAACCGGCAAGCACCTCGTCGACGTGATCCTCGATCGCGCCGCGCAGAAGGGCACCGGCAAGTGGACGAGCCAGAACGCGCTGGATCTCGGCGTGCCGCTGCCGCTGATCACCGAATCGGTGTTCGCCCGCGTGCTGTCGTCGCTGAAGACGGAGCGCGTCGCGGCCAGCAAGATCCTGTCGGGCCCGGCCGCCGCGCCGTTCGACGGCGATCGCGCCGCGTTCGTCGAAGCGGTGCGCCGCGCGCTGTACCTGAGCAAGGTGATCTCGTACGCGCAGGGCTTCGCGCAACTGCGCACGGCGTCGGAAGAATACGGCTGGAACCTCGATCTCGGGACGATCGCGAAGATCTTCCGCGCGGGCTGCATCATCCGCGCGCGCTTCCTGCAGAAGATCACCGACGCGTATGCGAAGGATCCGGCGCTCGCGAACCTGCTGCTCGACCCGTACTTCAAGGACATCGCCGCGAACTACCAGACGGCGCTGCGCGATGTGGTGGTGGCCGCGGTGAAGGCCGGCGTGCCGGTCCCGGCGTTCGCATCGGCGGTCGCGTACTTCGACAGCTACCGTTCCGAGCGGCTGCCGGCGAACCTCGTGCAGGCGCAGCGCGACTTCTTCGGCGCGCACACGTTCGAGCGCACCGACAAGCCGGGCAGCTTCCACGCGAACTGGTCGTAACCGGCTGGGCGAGGTGGCATTGTTGCGAAAATCTATTCTTTGAATAGGGTTTTTCTATCCCGGATGCCGACATTGTTGGCTCCGGGGAAACAGTGTTTTCGTTCTTTCATGGTTTTCCCTAGGTGCTGCCGGGACTAAACTCTGTTCCATCGCTGCAGACATGGTGTGTGCGGCGAAGCAAAAAAATCCCGGAGGTAATCATGAAATCGCTGATCGCAACGTTCGCTGCTGCTGCTGTCCTCGCCGTCCCCGCCGTCTCGTTCGCCCAACAGAACGCGCCCGTCACCCGTGCCCAGGTGAAGGCCGAACTGGTCCAACTGCAACAGGCTGGCTACAAGCTGGGCAGCGACCGGACCAACTACCCGGAAGGCATCCAGGCTGCTGAAGCCCGCGTGAATCCGCAACAGAACGTCGCCGCTGCCGATACGACCGGCTACGGTGCGCAACCGGCCGCCGGCCAGGAATCGGGCGCCCCGGCTGCAGCCAAGACCGGCTGGCAAGTCAAGCGCGTCTCGGACGGCGCACCGGTCTACAAGGGTCGTTAATGGTACGGCCGCGCTGGCGACCGCATCCGACCCCCTGTAGTACGAAGCCCGTCGTTCCGCTATGCGGAACGACGGGCTTTTTCATTGGCGGTGCGCCATGCGCCGGCGTTCAGTGCAGCGGGCGTCGGCCGCGCCCGATATCGCGGAACAGCGCTTCGGCCGGCTCCAGTACCTGCAGCCACGTTTCGTCGTAACCGCTCAGCGTGTCGAGCGCGTCGCGCAGCCGTTCGATCGCGAGGACCGGCAGCTCGACGCTGTGGCGCGTGGCGCCGGTCAGGTGCGTGACGCTCGCCAGCTGAACGAGCGCGTCGGCCGCTTCGGCGACGTCGGTCGCGAACAACAGGTGCCGGTTGAGCAATTCGACCAGACCGCTGGAACCGGCGAAATCGTCGGCGTCGAGCTGCACGGAGAGAAACGTCGCGTTATTCATTGTCATGCTCCTCGTTGTCGTTGGATCGCGCTGCGCATCACCGAGTATAGGCGGCGATCGAAGCGGACAATATGACGGGGCCGATACGGCAGGCGTGGCGGCCGCGCCCGCGAAAACCCCCAAGCGCCCGCCTGGCAGGGCTCGCCGGCGATTGGCGTGCCCAGGCGACGCCGCAAGATTGTTTCCGGCCCGGGCAACTGTCGGGGCCTTGACCGCGACAAATGGTATCTTTGCCGATCGGAGCGACGCGAAAAAGGGGCCGGTGAGCTCATTCGCGCCGACGTTCCGCTGTGGAAACTGACGGCCGCGCGAGCGGTCGGATACTGATTGATCCGGCCGTTGGGCCGGACATCGTGCGTCGCGCGCCGGGGGGCGGTGGGCGGCGCGACGACGCAAATCCGGGAGGACCCTTGAGAGAAACTATTCCCATCCACGACGCGCTCACGCGCTGGCTGCCGCAGGCGGCGCTCGTTGCCGCGGCCATCGCGCTGACGGGCTGCACGATGACGCCGTGGACCGACAGCTGGCAACCCGCGCGCCAGTCGGCACCCACGTCGGCCGCGACGCCGGGCGTGATTGCCGGCTATTACCGCGTGAACCCGGGCGATACGCTGGCGGGCATCGCGAACGCCTACGGGCAGCGCGTGCAGGACGTGGCCAGCTGGAACCACATGGCGCCCACGGACGCCGTGTCGCCGGGCCAGGTCCTGCGGGTCGCGCCGCCGCCGGCAGCGACCTCGTACGGGCAGCCGCCCGCGGCAGCCGCCCAGCCGGGTTCGCTCGCATGGCCGGCCACGGGCGTCGTGGCGACACCGTTTTCGGCCGGCAAGACGCGCGGCCTCGTGATCGCCGCATCCGGGCCCGACCATTCGGTGCGGGCCGCGGCAAACGGGCGGGTGGTGTACGCCGGCTCCGGCGTCAAGGCGTACGGTCCGCTCGTGATCCTGAAGCACGACAACGGGCTCATCACGGCCTACGGGCACAACGGCAAGCTGCTCGTCAACGAAGGCGACGCGGTGCGCCAGGGCCAGCCGGTCGCCGAAATGGGCACTGACGCGAGCGGTCGTTCGACGTTCGAGTTCGAAGTCCGCCAGAACGGCAAGGTCGTCGATCCGATGAACTTCCTGCCGCGCAACGGCGGCTGATCGTTGTCAGCGCCACGTGTGCGCCGGGCGGCGCACACGTTCCCGCTCACTTCATTTTTTCACCTTCATCCTTCCTTAAGCGTCGCGCTGCCAGACTGTCTCGCATGATTGCCGAGCCAGCGAATGCCCAGTGCGAGCGCCGCCGCGCCGAGCGCGATCAGCGAACACTGGATCGCGACGGGCAGGTAGCCGTGCGGACGCGGATCGACGAACGGGTAGGGATACCAGTCCTCCACCGCGCCGCGCACCAGCGTATAGCCGAGATAGACGACCGGAAAGCCGAGCCACGCGAACGCACTGCGGCGCGGAATCGGCGAGCGCGGTTCGACGTACAGCCAGTCGCACAGCATCACGAGCGGCACGATCCGGTGCAGTACCCAGTTGTTGAACGCCGGCGTGACGTGGCGCACCGCATCGAGCCGCGCGAGCAGGAGTTCGTAGACGATCGCGGTGATCAGCACGTACAGCACCGCCGCGCCGCGCATCGATTCGTAGCGCGGCGAGCCGGGGCGCGCGATGCGCCACAGCCCCGCGGCCAGCATCGCGGCCGCGTAGAGGCTGCTCAGTTGCGTGAAGTAGCTGAGGTAGTTGCCGAGATGGAAGGTCGGCAGGCGCCAGTAGTCGGCGACGCTGTGCAGCGTGGTGGACACCGCGAGCAATGCGGCGATCAGCCGATAGGCTGCAACGAAGAACGCTTTGCTCATGATGCCCGCGCGCCGTCGCACCAAAGCTTCATCGTGCCACAGCCGCCCGGGCGCGCGATGCGGATTTTCCATAGGCGGACCGCGTGCGGCGCGCGTCGACGATTCGTCGGATATTTGATCGCGCCGTGCAAAACCGGCCGCCCCTGCGGCTACAATCGTCACAGCCTTGCCGGGCGCGGCCGGTTGCAGCTGGCGCCCCCTCCCCGCATACAACACGAGACGAAGCATGAAAAACATCCTCGCGAAACAGACGCGCTACAGCTCGCCCGCGATCTTCTTCCACTGGGCCATCTTCCTGCTGGTCGCGCTGGCCTACCTGGCCATCGAGATTCGCGGACCGAAGGGTAGCGACAGCCGGGCGTTCTGGATGAACGTGCATCTGATGGCCGGGACGTTCGTCCTCGTGCTGTCGGTGCTGCGCGTGCTGTGGCGGGTCGTCAGCCGCGTGCCGGAAGCGATTCCGCAGGCCACGCTGCTGCGCTGGCTGTCGAAGCTCGCGCATGTCGCGCTCTACGTGTTCATCATCGCGCAGCCGCTGCTCGGCATCATGATGGTCAACATGGGCGGCAAGCCGGTGTCGCTCGACTGGCTCGGCGTGTCGTTCACGCTGTTCGGCCCCGACAAGGCGCTGCGGCCGACGATCAAGGAAGCGCACGAGCTGATCGGCAACGCGTTCTATTTCGTGATCGGCCTGCATGCGCTGGCCGCGCTCTACCATCACTTCATCCGGCGCGACGACGTGCTGCGGCGCATGGCGCCCTGATCGTCCGGCTCCGGACGCGCACGGAAGGCGAGGGCGCATGGTTGTGTTGACAACCATGCGCCCTCGCTTCGTTTACCGTCGCCCGCACTGGCCATCGCGTTGAACATTCTGTAACATCTCGGCTGCTTTTACATTCCGCTTACTCGTCGCCGCACATGCTGCACCGACATCGTCACCTGACTGCCTGGCTTGGCCTGCTCGCGATCTGGATCGCGATCGCGGCGCCGCTGGTGTCGCAGTGGCGTATCGCGCAGGCGGCCGTGCCCGAGGCGATCGTCTGTAGTACCGAGCATGGTGCGCATCGTTCGTCGGATATGGGCGGCATGCACGATCATGCGCTGCATCTCGACGCGTGCGGCTACTGCGGCTTCTTCGCTCATAGCCCGGCCATCGGCGCGCCTGCCGCCACGTCGGTCGCCTTCATTCCCGTCGTTTCCGTTTCCGCCGTCGCGTCGCCTGCCGTCGCGGCGCGCGGCGACCGCTATCCGCGCGCCTATCCGCGCGCACCGCCCGAGCGCGCCTGACGCGTTTCCCGCCGTTCCTATTTTCCGCCGATATCCGTGCGGCCCGTCGCGGCCGCGTGGAGAGCGTCACTCGGGCTTTCGATCATGACCAATTTCCTGTTGCGTGCGCCGCGGGCGCCACGCAATGCCGGTGCGCGGCCTCTGCCGCGCGTACTGAAACTCACCGTTCCTGCGCTGGCTGTCGGCGCGCTGGCCGCTAGCGCTGCCGCAGCCGAAACCACGCCGGCGGCCGGTGCGCCGTCGGGCGATGCGGCGATGCTGTTGCCGCCCGTCGAAGTCGTCGCGTCGCCGCTGTCGACGCCGCTCGTCGTCGTCACCGATCCGAAGGCGCCGCGCCAGCCGCTGCCCGCCAGCGACGGCGCCGATTACCTGAAGACGATTCCCGGCTTCACGTCGATTCGCAGCGGCGGCACGAACGGCGATCCCGTGCTGCGCGGGATGTTCGGTTCGCGGCTGAACATCCTGGCGAACGGAATGCCGACGCTCGGCGCGTGTCCGAACCGGATGGATGCGCCGACCTCGTACATCGCGCCGGAAAGCTATGACAAGGTCACCGTCGTGAAAGGGCCGCAGACCGTGCTGTACGGTTCGGGCGCGTCGGCCGGCACCGTGCTGTTCGAGCGCGTGACGCCGCGTTTCGAGCGCCCCGGCATGCGCTTCGACGGCAGTCTCGTCGGCGGGTCGTTCGGCCGCAACGACCAGAACATCGACCTGACCGCCGGCACGCCTGATGCCTATGGCCGCGTGACCGCGAACCACGCGCATTCGCAGGACTACAAGGACGGCAACGGCAACACCGTGCCGTCGCAGTGGGACAAATGGAACGCCGATGCGGCGCTCGGCTGGACGCCCGACGACCATACGCGACTCGAGCTGACCGCCGGCACCGGCGACGGCTATGCGCGCTACGCGGGCCGCGGGATGGACGGCGCGCATTTCCGCCGCGAGACGTTCGGCCTGTCGTTCGACAAGCGGCATCTCGGCGACGTGCTCGACCGGATCGAGGCGCGCGTGTACTACAACGAAGCCGATCACGTGATGGACAACACTACGTTGCGGCAGCCCGACCCGACGAGCAGCATGCCGATGCGCATGGCCGCGGACGTGCGGCGCCGCACGGTCGGTGCGCGTGCCGCCGCGACGTTCCGCTTCGGCGACGACTTCAAGCTCGTCACGGGCGTCGATGCGCAATCGAACCGGCTCGATTCGCGTGCGTCGATGGGGCAGCAGAACTACCGCGACCAGCCGTGGGATGCGCAGGCGGCCATGTGGAACGCGGGCGTGTTCAGCGAGCTGACGTGGTATGCGAGCGACGTCTCGCGTGTGATCGGCGGCGCGCGCATCGACTATGCGAGCGCACGCGACAAGCGCGCGATGAAGAGCGGGATGATGACGAGCAAGCCGAACCCGACTTTCGACGACGATCGGACGAAGGTGCTGCCGAGCGGCTTCGTGCGCTACGAGCGCGATCTCGCGTCGCTACCCGTCACGTGGTACGCGGGGATCGGCCACGCGGAGCGTTATCCGGACTACTGGGAACTGTTCTCCGCGACGCGCGGGCCGGCCGGTTCGGTCAATGCGTTCTCGGCGGTGCAGCCGGAGAAGACCACCCAGCTCGATATCGGCGCGCAATACAAGAGCGACCGGTTCGATGCATGGGTGTCGGCGTACGCGGGCTACGTCCAGGACTTCATCCTGTTCAACTATGCGGCCGGCATGATGGGCCCGACCACGCAGGCAACCAACGTCAACGCGCAGATCATGGGCGGCGAAGCCGGCGTGTCGTGGCGGCCGGTCGCGCCGCTGCGCGTCGAGATGTCGCTCGCGTATGCGTGGGGGCGCAACGTGGCGAGCGGCGATCCGCTGCCGCAGATGCCGCCGCTCGAAGCGCGCATCGGCCTCGAATACACGCGCGGCGCGTGGTCGGCGGGCGGCCTGTGGCGCATCGTTGCGCCGCAGCATCGCTACGCGCTGAACGAGGGCAACGTGGTCGGCAAGGACTTCGGCCCGAGCGCCGGATTCGGCGTGCTGTCGCTGCATACGCAATACAACGTCAGCAAGACCGTGCAGATCTCGGTCGGCGTCGACAACGTACTGAACAAGGCCTACACCGAGCATCTGAACCTCGCCGGCAACGCGGGTTTCGGCTATCCGGCGAACGCGCCGGTGATGGAGCCGGGGCGTACCGCGTGGGTGCGCGTGAGCGCGAAGCTGTAGCCTGCAGCGCGCGTGTGCATCGCAGCATGCGCGCGCTTGAGCGCCGCACCGCCCGAACGGGCGGCGCGCGTCAACCGATTAGAGAACCGTATCTAGTCGGGGCGCAAACGTTCACGAGTCGTGCTTCACTCCCGCTTCGACACCCGCCGTGCGGCGATGCGGCGTGCGTGTCGATCCGGTGTCATTCGCACCGGCAGCACAATAATCAGGAGAACATGCATGGCCAGATCGATGCGTTCCAGGGTAATGGCAGGGGCAGTGGCATGCGCGATGAGCGTCGCGCCGTTCGCGGGGACGACCGCGCTGATGACGCTCGCGACGACGCACACGGCGATGGCGGCAACCGCGCCCGCCGACAACTATGCGGCGACGCGCTATCCGATCATTCTCGTGCACGGGCTGACCGGCACCGACGAGTACGCGGGCGTACTCGAGTACTGGTACGGCATCCAGGAAAACCTGCAGCAGCATGGCGCGACCGTCTACGTCGCGAATCTGTCGGGCTTCCAGAGCGACGACGGCCCGAACGGGCGCGGCGAACAGCTGCTGGCCTACGTGAAGACGGTGCTCGCCGCGACCGGTGCGACCAAGGTCAATCTCGTCGGTCACAGCCAGGGCGGGCTGACGTCGCGCTATGTCGCGGCCGTCGCGCCCGATCTCGTCGCGTCGGTGACGACGATCGGCACGCCGCATCGCGGCTCCGAGTTCGCCGACTTCGTGCAGGGCGTGCTCGCATACGATCCGACCGGCTTGTCGTCGACGGTGATCGCCGCGTTCGTCAATGTGTTCGGTATCCTGACGAGCAGCAGCCACAACACGAACCAGGACGCCCTCGCCGCACTGAAGACGCTGACGACCGCGCAGGCCGCCACCTACAACCAGAACTATCCGAGCGCGGGCCTCGGCGCCCCCGGAAGCTGCCAGACCGGCGCGCCGACGGAAATCGTCGGCGGCAACACGCATCTGCTGTATTCATGGGCCGGCACGGCGATCCAGCCGACGTTTTCCGCGCTCGGCGTGACGGGCGCGACGGACACGAGCACGATTCCGCTCGTCGATCCGGCGAACGTGCTCGACCTGTCGACACTCGCGCTGCTTGGCACGGGCACGGTGATGATCAACCGCGCCTCGGGCCAGAACGACGGACTCGTGTCGAAGTGCAGCGCGCTGTACGGCAAGGTGCTGAGCACGAGCTACAAGTGGAACCACATCGACGAGATCAACCAGTTGCTCGGTGTGCGCGGCGCCTATGCGGAAGATCCGGTTGCGGTGATCCGCACGCATGCGAACCGCTTGAAGCTTGCGGGCGTGTGATCGATGGCGGCACGTGAAGGACATGCGCCGCTGGCGCGGCGCGCTGCGATCTATGGTGTCGTGGGGCTGGCGGCGATCGCCGGCGTCGCGATCTGGAGCGGCGCCGGACCGCATCGCGGCACGGGCGCCGCGGGTGACGCGCCGGATGCGGCCGCGGTGGGCAGTGTGGCGGCTGCCGCACCGCAGGCCGCCGTGCCGGCGGGCGCGGGCCTGCCGCCGTCGCTGGCCGGCTCCAGCGCACCGCGCTTGCCGCTCGATGCAGGCGGCCATCTGGCGAAGTCGCGTGCGGTACGCGATTTCTTCGACTATTGCCTGACCGCGCGGAGCGACCTGAGCGCGGCCGCGCTCGATGCGTTCGTCGTGCGCGAGATCGCCGCTCAGCTCGACGGCACGGTCGCGCAGGTGGAGGCGCTCGACGTGTGGCACCGCTATCGCGCGTATCTCGATGCGCTCGCGACATTGCGCGATGCGGGTGCGGTCGACAAGTCCGACCTCGCCGCGTTGCAGCTCGCGCTCGATCAGCGCGCGTCGATCGCGTACCGCACGCTCGGCGACTGGAGTCAGCCGTTCTTCGGCGTGGAGCAGTGGCGGCAGCGCTATGACCTCGCACGATTGAAGATCACTCAGGATCGCTCACTGACGGATGCGCAGAAGGCCGAGCGGCTCGCGGCGCTCGAACAACAGATGCCGGCCGACGAACGCGCTGCGCAGCAGCGGGTGGACCGGCAGCGTGCCGCGATCGACCAGATCGCGCAATTGCAGAAGAGCGGCGCGACGCCCGACGCGATGCGCGCGCAACTGACGCAGACGCTCGGCCCCGAGGCCGCCGCGCGCGTCGCGCAGATGCAGCAGGACGATGCGTCGTGGCAGAGCCGTTACGCGGATTATGCGACGCAGCGTGCGCAGATCGAATCGGCCGGCCTGTCGCCGCAGGATCGCGACGCACAGATTGCCGCATTGCGGCAGCGTGTGTTCACGAAGCCCGGCGAAGCCGTGCGCGCGGCATCGCTCGATCGCGGCGCGGGCAGCGCGCATTGACGAAGCGGGCGCCGCCGTGTGCGGCGCGCTTCACGCCGCGCGCGTGATGTTTCGCGGCAGATGTTGCTCGATGGTATCGGCGAGCGTGTCGAACGCGGGGCGGATGCCTTCGTGCGCGACGCAGGCATAGCCGAGCAGCAAACCCTGCCGCGCGGTGTCGAGGTTGCTGTAGTAGCTGGTGAGCGGGCGCACGATCACGCCGGCGTCGAATGCGCTCTGCGTGACCGCGCGGTCGTCGCACGCGTCGGGCAGGCCGAGCACCAGATGCAGGCCGGCCTCGTCGCCCATCACCGGCAGCGCGTCGCCGAAGCGCGCGCGGATCGCGTCGATCATCAGTTGCCGGCGCTCGCCGTACAGCGTGCGCATTCGTCTGACGTGCGAAGTGAGGTGGCCGTCCATGATGAATTCGGCGAGCACGGCCTGCTGCATCAGCTGGCCTTCGCGATACAGCTCCGACAGCCCGGTGCGGAACGTGTCGACCAGATGCTCGGGCACGACCATGTAGCCCATCCGCAACCCGGGGAACAGCATCTTGCCGAGACTGCCGACGTAGATCACGCGGCCGCCGTCGTCGAGCCCCTGCAGCGACGCCAGCGGGCGGCTGCCGTAGCGGAATTCGCTGTCGTAGTCGTCCTCGATGATCCAGCAGCGGTGCTGGCGCGCATATTCGAGCAGCATGCGGCGCCGCGCGAGGCTCATCACCATCCCGAGCGGGTACTGGTGCGACGGCGTGACGAGCACGAGCCGCGGCGGATGCTGCATGTCGCTCGCGCGCGGATCGAGCCCTTCCTGGTCGACCGGCACCGGCGCCAGCGTGAGGCCGGCTGCCTGCAGCACGCTGCGCACGCCCCAGTAGCACGGCTCCTCGACCCACGCGCGATCGCCGATGTCGGACAGCAGCCGCACCGCGAGATCGATCGACTGATGGATACCGGTCGTGATGATCACCTGGTCAGGCGAGCATTTGACCGAGCGCGCGACGCGCAGGTAATCGGCGAGTGCGCGCCGCAGCGGCCGGTAGCCGCCGCCCGGCGCATAGGTCAGCAGCTCCGGATTGGCCTCCTTCCACAGCCGTGCCTGCAGGCGGCTCCACGTGCGGCTCGGGAATTCCGACACGTCCGGCACGCCTGGCATGAACGCCCCCCACTGGCGCCGCGAGACGCCCGCATGCTCGACCAGTTGCCGGCCGCGCATCGACAGGCTGCCCTGCGCGTCGGGCAGCGGCGGTTCGTCGGCCGCCGCCGGCGGCGGCGGGGCGCCCGGTACGCGGATCGCGGCGGCGTCCGGTCGCGTGTCGGCCACGTAGGTGCCGCTGCCGGTGGTCGTCAGCACGTAGCCTTCGGCGGTCAGCTGGTCGTACACGTGCAGCACGGTATTGCGCGCGATCGACAGGTCGCCCGCGAGCGTGCGCGAACTCGGGAGCTTTGTTCCTGGCCCCAATTCCCCCGTCAGAATCGCCTGCTGCATCAGCTGCAGCAGTTGCCGGTACATCGGCTCGGACGAGCTGCGGTCCAGACGGGCGGACAGCCAGTCGGCGACGATCACGGTATCCAAAGTGGTCCTACTAGGAATATTGAAATGGTTCCCTAGTATAGAACCGTGCGCGCCGTATAGTGGCTCGCATCTCAAAATCAATTGGCGCGGAACCAGGGGACAGCACGATGAAGTCCGATGATGTGATCGTCAGCTTTCGCGGCGTGCGGAAGACCTACGACGGCGAGACGCTGGTCGTCAAATCGCTCGACCTCGACATCCAGCGCGGGGAATTCCTGACGCTGCTCGGGCCGTCCGGCTCGGGCAAGACCACCTGCCTGATGATGCTGGCCGGCTTCGAATTCCCGACCGGCGGCGAAATCCGCCTCGACGGCGAGTTGCTGAACAGCGTGCCGCCGCACAAGCGCAACATCGGCATGGTGTTCCAGAACTACGCGCTGTTTCCGCACCTGACGGTCGAGCAGAACGTCGGGTATCCGCTGACGGTGCGCAAGCTGCCCGCCGCCGAGCGCGCGGAGCGCGTCGCGCACGCGCTGAAGATGGTGCAGATGGAGCGCTTCGCGAAACGCTATCCGGCGCAACTGTCGGGCGGCCAGCAGCAGCGCATCGCGCTGGCCCGTGCGCTCGTGTTCGAGCCGAAGCTGGTGCTGATGGACGAGCCGCTCGGCGCGCTCGACAAGCAGTTGCGCGAACACATGCAGTACGAACTGAAGGCGCTGCACGAGAAGCTCGGCGTGACCTTCGTGTACGTGACGCACGATCAGGGCGAGGCGCTGACGATGTCCGATCGCGTCGCCGTGTTCGACAAGGGCATCGTGCAGCAGCTCGACACCGTCGACCGCCTGTACGAATCGCCGTGCAACGAATTCGTCGCGAACTTCATCGGCGACAGCAACCGGCTGCGCGGCACCATCGCACGCGTCGACGGCGAATTCTGCGAATTCCGGCTCGACGACGGCACGAAGCTCGTCGGCCGCCATATCGGCGAAGCCGCCGAGGGCGCATCGGCCGTCGCGTGCATCCGCCCGGAGCGCATGAGTCTCGCCGCGCACGGCGTGAACGGTGCGAACGGTGCGAACGGCGCCGCCGCCAATTGCGTGAGCGGCGAGGCGCGCAGCCTCATCTATTTCGGCGATCACGTGCGCATGCGCTGCGCACTGCCGGGCCAGGACGAATGTTTCGTGAAGGTGCCGCTCGGCACCGGCGCGCTCGACGCGTTCTCGCCCGGCGCCCCGGTCTCGCTTGCGTTCTCGCCCGAACACCTGCGCGTGTTCGCGTGAGCATGGTTTACCCCGGTTTTTCGCAGCACGTCGTCAACAACAAAGCCCACTTCCACCACGAGAGGAGAGGAACCATCATGAAACGAGCAAGCTTTACCGCGCGCCGCACGGCGCTCGCGCTGGCCCTGGTCGCATTCGGCGCATCGGCCACCGCTGCCGAGCTCACGGTCGTCAACTTCGGCGGCGCGAACGGCGACGCACAGAAGGTCGCGTTCAACCAGCCGTTCGAGAAGGCGACCGGCAACAAGGTCACGGCCGTCGAATACAACGGCGAGCAGGCGAAGGTGAAGGCGATGGTCGAGGCGAAGCACGTCAACTGGGACGTGGTGGAAGTCGAATCGGGCGACCTGAACCGCGGCTGCGACGAAGGGCTGTACGAGAAGCTCGACTGGTCGAAGATCGCGAAGAAATCCGACCTGATTCCGGAATCGCCGCAGGTGTGCGGCGTCGGCTTCTTCGTGTGGTCGACGGCGCTGTCGTACAACGCAGACAAGCTGAAGTCGGCGCCCACCGGCTGGGCCGATTTCTGGAACGTGAAGAAATTCCCCGGCAAGCGCGGGATGCGCAAGGGCGCGCGCTACAACCTCGAATTCGCGCTGATGGCCGACGGCGTCGCGACGAAGGACGTCTACAAGGTGCTCGGCACGAAGGCCGGCCAGGATCGCGCGTTCAAGAAACTCGACGAGCTGAAGCCGTACATCCAGTGGTGGGAAGCGGGCGCGCAGCCGCCGCAGTTCCTCGTCGCCGGCGACGTCGTGATGTCGACCGCGTACAACGGCCGCATCGACGCCGCGCAGAAGGAAGGCAAGAACCTGAAGGTCGTGTGGAACGGCAGCATCTACGACCTCGACTACTGGGCGATTCCGAAGGGTTCGCCGAACAAGGCGCTGGCCGAGCAGTACATCGCGTACTCGCTGACGCCGAAGCCGCAGCAGGCGTATGCGCAGCACATCGCGTACGGTCCGGCGAACATCGCGGCGATCAAGGCGCTCGACGCGAAGACGCTCGCGAACCTGCCGAACTCGCCGGCTAACGGCAAGAACGCGGTGCTGGAGGACATCGGCTTCTGGACCGACCACAGCGACGAGCTCGAACAGCGCTTCGCCGCATGGGCAACGAAGTAAGCGGTCAGGCATCCTCACGGGTGTCGTGATGCAACCGGCCGCGCGACGCGTCGATCGCGTCGCGCGGCATTCCGCCGGAACGTGCCCGGCCGGAGAGAACCATTGAACACGATGACGATCGCGTCTTCCTCGCCGTCGACCGCCGCGCTCAAGCGCGAACTGAAGGCTGCCGAGGCCCGCAAGCGCACGATGGCGCTGCTGCTGGTCGCGCCGCTCGCGATTTTCCTGCTGCTGATTTTCGTCGTGCCGATCGGCACGCTGCTCACGCGTGCGGTGCAGAACCCGGAAATCGCGACCGCGTTGCCGAACACGGTCGCCGCGTTGTCGGGCTGGGACCGCAAGACGCCGCCGGCGGACGCCGCGTATGTCGCGCTCGCGGCCGACATGACGAAGGTGGCCGACAGCGAGGCGATGGGCGCGCTCGCGCGGCGCCTGAACACCGAGATTCCCGGCTATCGCTCGCTCGTCGCGAAGACGGCGCGCGCGATGCCGCTGAAGGGCGACAATGACGCGGCGCTGACGCCCGCGCAGACGCGCGCCAAATTCATCGACCTCGATGCGCGCTGGGGCGACGTCGCGTACTGGCAGTCGATCGCGAAGAACGGCAGCCAGGTGTCGCCGTTCTACCTGCTCGCCGCGCTCGATCACAAGCAGGACGGCTTCGGCCACATCGTGCAGGCCGATCCCGACCAGTCGATCTACCTCGCGATCTTCGGCCGCACGTTCGTAATCGGCATCGCCGTCACGCTGTTCGCGCTGCTGCTCGGCTATCCGCTCGCGTACTGGATCTCGACGCTGTCGGAACGGCGCGCGAACCTCGTGATGATCCTCGTGCTGATTCCGTTCTGGACGTCGGTGCTTGTGCGCGTCGCCGCGTGGATCGTGCTGCTGCAGAGCGAGGGGCTCATCAACACGGCGCTGATCGGCAGCGGGCTGATCTCGCATCCGCTGACGCTGCTGTTCAACCGCGTCGGCGTGTACATCTCGATGACGCACATCCTGCTGCCGTTCATGATCCTGCCGCTCTACAGCGTGATGAAGTCGATTCCGCCGACCTACCAGCGCGCGGCCGTGTCGCTCGGCAGCCATCCGTTCGCCGCGTTCTGGCGCGTGTACGTGCCGCAGACCTATCCGGGCGTCGGTGCGGGCGCGCTGCTCGTGTTCATCCTCGCGATCGGCTACTACATCACGCCCGCGCTGCTCGGCGGGCCGAACGACCAGATGGTCAGCTATTACGTCGCGTACTTCACCAACGTGACGATCAACTGGGGCATGGCGTGTGCGCTCGGCGGGCTGCTGCTCGCGGCGACGCTCGTGCTGTATGCGGTATACGGGCGCTTCACGCGCACCAACGTGAGCCTCGGCTGAGCGCCGGGCACAGGGAAACGGGAAGGGGATGCCGACCATGAAACTCGCCAGGCCGCTGTTCGCGCCGCACATGTCGTTCGTCGAGCGCGCGTGGTACGTCGCGTTGCGCGTGCTCGTCGTGCTGACGCTGCTGTACCTGATCCTGCCGGTGCTCGCGATCGTGCCGCTGTCGTTCTCGTCGAGCACGTTCCTCGTGTATCCGATTCCGGGTTTCTCGCTGCGCTGGTACGAGAACCTGATCGCATCCGACGAGTGGCGCATGGCCGCGAAGAACAGCTTCATCGTCGCGCCGTCGGCGACCGTCGTCGCGACCGTGCTCGGCACGCTCGCGGCCATCGGCCTGACGAAAGCCGATTTCCGCGGCAAGGGGCTGCTGATGGCCGTGCTGCTGTCGCCGATGATCGTGCCCGTCGTCGTGGTCGGCGTCGGCATGTACCTGTTCTTCGCGCCGCTCGGGCTCGCGAATACCTACACGGGGCTGATCGCCGCGCATGCGGCGCTCGGCGTGCCGTTCGTCGTGACGACGGTGGCCGCGACGCTGCAGGGCTTCAACCAGAACCTCGTACGGGCAAGCCTGTCGCTCGGCGCGAACCCGGTCACGACGTTCTTCCGCGTGACGCTGCCGGTGATCGCGCCGGGCGTGATGTCGGGTGCTCTGTTCGCATTCGCGACGTCGTTCGACGAAGTGGTCGTCACGCTGTTCCTCGCCGGCGCGGACCAGACGACGCTGCCGCGCCAGATGTTCACGGGCATCCGCGAGAACATCAGCCCGACGATCGCGGCGCTCGCCACGATCCTGATCATTTTCTCGACGAGCCTGCTGCTCGCGCTCGAATGGCTGCGCGGCCGCAATGCGCGGCGTGCGGTGACCTGACCTGACGCGGTGGCGCGACGGCGGTGCACGCGTGTCAAGCGTCGGCGCATTGTCGATGCTTGATGTCGCCGTCGGACGCGGCCGGGCCGGGCGCCGACACGACGAAGCTGGCCGCGAGCCCGGAAGGCCGCCCGGCAATCGCCCGATCGTCGATCGTTGTGCGCATCGACGACGCCGCGCGCAAGGCACGGCATCCCGCAAGCTTTCGTTTCGCTGACTGACGGCGCGGCCGTCTGCACGTTCGGTGCGGCTCTGCAACAATACGGCTCGCGGTGCCGCGCGTTCCGTTCTTGCCGCACGGAGCGCTCGTCGCCGCGCCGCTCAATCCGCGACGCCGCGCGTCGCCCGTCAGCCGAGCCCATCTTGTCCGAATTCGCTTCCCCCGCCGGCGCGCACGAGCCGGCCGTCAACTGGCGCGCGATGTCCGCCGTGCTGCTGGCCGTCGCGCTCGCGACCCTCGACACCGCGATCGCGAACACCGCGCTGCCCGCGATCGCCGCCGACCTGCATGCGTCGCCGGCCGCGTCCGTGTGGATCATCAACGCGTACCAGCTCGCGATGGTCGCGACGCTGCTGCCGTTCGCATCGCTCGGCGACATCGTCGGTCACAAGCGCGTGTATGTCGCCGGGCTGGCGGTGTTCACGCTGGCGTCGCTCGGTTGTTCGCTCGCGTCGACGCTGCCGATGCTGACGGCCGCGCGCATCGTGCAGGGCTTCGGCGCGAGCGCGATCATGAGCGTCAACGTCGCGCTGATTCGCGGCCTGTTTCCCGCGCACCGGCTCGGGCGCGGCGTCGGCTTCAACGCGCTCGTCGTCGGCGTGTCGTTCGCGGTGGGGCCGACGATCGCGTCGCTGATCCTGTCGGTGGCCGCGTGGCCGTGGCTGTTCGCGGTGAACGTGCCGCTCGGCGTGTTCGCGCTTGCAGTCGCGATTCCGTCGCTGCCGCAGACGGCGCGCGGCAAGCATGCGTTCGATCCGGTGGCCGCACTGTTCAACGTGATCACGTTCGCATCGCTGATCTTCGCGCTCGGCGAATTCGCGCAGCGTGGGCCGCTCTCGGTCGTGTTCGCGGCTGCTGCGGTGGCATTCTCGTTCGGCTGGCTGCTGATCCGCCGCCAGGCCGGGCACCCGGCGCCGATGCTGCCGGTCGACCTGTTCCGCCGGCCCGTGTTCACGCTGTCCGCGCTGACCGCCGTCTGCGCGTTCGCCGCGCAGGGGCTCGCGTTCGTGTCGCTGCCGTTCTATTTCGAAACCGTCCTGCATCGCAGTGCTGTTGAAACGGGGTTCCTGATGACGCCGTGGTCGGCGATCGTCGCGCTCGCCGCGCCGATCGCGGGGCGGCTGTCGGATCGTTATCCGCCCGGGCTGCTCGGCGCGATCGGCCTTGCATTGCTGAGCGCGGGCATGGTGTCGCTCGCCGCGCTGCCGGTGTCGCCGGGCGTCGTCGACATCGGCTGGCGGATGATGCTGTGCGGCGCGGGCTTCGGTTTCTTCCAGTCGCCGAACCTGAAGGCGCTGATGTCGAGCGCGCCGCCGGAGCGCAGCGGCGGCGCGAGCGGGATCATCGCGACCGCGCGGCTGATCGGGCAGGCGACGGGCGCGGCGCTCGTTGCGCTATCGTTCGGGATCGCGGGGCGCCACGGACCGACGCTTGCGTTGATGCTCGGTGCGGGTTTCGCGGGCGCGGCGAGCGTCGCGAGCGGGCTGCGGCTGTTCGCGCCGTCGCATCGGGCCGGCGCGCTGGCCGTGTCGGAGCCCGTGAAGGAGCCGGCGACGGAGTAGGGCACGGGATGCTCACTACCGGCGCGCGGCAAGCCATCGCCGCGCGCCGGTCTTCGCGCTTCGCTCAGAACCCGCCCGACTTGATCAGCTGGTTGAGGTTCGCGATGTTCAGGCTGCCGAAGCCGGTCGTCAGATCCCAGCCGGTGCCGGCCTTGTAGCCATACCCCTGATAGCCGTTGTTGCCCGACACGACGTCGTAGCGCACGAGCGACGGATGCGACGGAATGTCCGCATAGAAGTTGCTGGCCGGGAAGCCGAGGCCTGTACCGTTCGCCGCGAGCAGGCGTGCCCAGAAGCCTGTGAAGATCGGTGCGGCGAGACTCGTGCCGCCGATCTGCTGCAACTGGCCGTAGTTGTAGATGTACGCGCCCGTGCTTTGCGCGGCATCGAACGCGACGTCCGGCAACTGGCGATTGCTGCCCGACTGCCATGACGGCGCGGGCAGGATCGTGCTGACGCCGCCGCCCGTCGCCCACAGCTTGCCGTTCGAATCGAGCCCTTCGTTCCACACCGTCTCGTTCGAGAACGCGCCCGCCGACGTCGTATAGAGCGTCGTGCCGCCGATCGCGAGCACGTGCGGCGACGAAGCCGGCCACGATACCGTGTAGTTCGAGCCGTCCGGATAGCCGCGGTTGTTGCACTCGTACACGCCTTCGTCGCCCGACGATACCGAGAACGTCTGGCCCTGCGCGGCGGCCGTCGTGAAGATCTGCTCCTCCGCGTCGAGCGTGCCGTCCGCGTTCGCATCGGTTTCGCACCAGCCGAGCGACACGTTGATCACCTTCGCGGTGTTGTCCGACACCGCGCGGTTGAACGCCTGTGTGAGGCCCGTGTTGCCGGCGGCGTTCAGGTCCGCCATGTAGAACACCAGCTTGCCGACCTGGCCGCCGGCCGAGCCGACGATCGACTGGCTGTCGAGATCCCATTCGCCCTGGCCGTCCTGGTCGTCGGTGTAGCTGCCGCCCGTGCCGTTGGTCTTGACGGTCTGCGTGGAAACCGTGCCGTAGCCGTTGCTCGACGTGAACTGCTTCAGGTCCTGCAGCGTCTGCGACACGCCGCCGATCGTGATGATGCCGACGGTCACGCCGGCTGCGGTCGGTACGCCGGTCGCGTTGTAGAGGCCCGGGAATTCCTTCGGATAGTGGCCTGTGGCCGTGCCGGCCGCGAGCGCCTGCGGTTTCGCCACGTTGCCGATGCGCAGCAGCGGCCGCGCACGCGCGACACTTTGCAGCCCGAGCACCGAGCCGACGACGTCGCCGAGTGCGCGCGGCACCTGCGCGGTCGACGTGTTGGCGAAGCCTGAACGGCCTGCGTACTCGAAGTGCACGAGCGACGTGTTGAAGGCCGTCTTCACCGTGCCGGCCGTGCCGCTGGCGGAGATCAGCAGCCGGTTCGGCGCGACCTCGACGTTCGTGAAGCCGCTCTTGTGCAGATAGTCGACGACCGACCGCACCTGCGCATCGGTCGGCGCGTAGTTCGCGAGGAACTGTTCATGCGTCAGGTACTGGCGGTAATGCGCGCTGCCGGGCCGGTTCACGTCGCGCGCCAGCTGCTTGAGCTGCGCGGCGTTGCGCAGCTTCAGGCTGACGACGACGTTGGTCGTCTCGCCGGCCGCGAGTTCGAGCGACGGCGCCGCACTGCGCGCCATCAACTGCGGGCCGGTCAGAAAGGCTTTCGTATGGGTATCGACCCAATCCGTCGCCGCATGCGCCGCAACGGCGGCGAACACGAGCGGTGCCACGCACGCCAGACGGCGGGGCGACGGAAGGGGAAGGGCAAACCAGGCGTTCCTTTTCATCGGGAGTCCTTTTTAGGAGAGGCGACGTTACTGGAACCCCCGGCCCTTGTGGGGCCGCGAGCGGTGACGAGCGTAGGGCGTCGGTGGCGTTCGGGTAGCTGCCATTTTCCATAGCTGTCAGTTCTGACAATGGGACGCATGAGTGCGCGCGCGGCGTCGTACATGTTGACGATGGCGAGGCCGGCGGGCGGAACCGGTTCGCGGTACGACGGTGCGGCGACGCGCGTCGCTCACACGCACGAGTCGTTCGTTGCAGCGTTGGAATGTGCGCGTTCGTGGAGGTGAGGACCGCGTGGATGCATGACGTTTGCGTGTCAATGGCGGCACGCCGTATCGCACTATGTGGTCATTGGAAGCAACCCGTCAGGAACGGCTTCGTGCAGGCACAAGAACGGGGCAGGCCGACTCCGGACGTTTCCCGAACTGTGGAACAGCGCGTCGGGCAGTCTTGCAGGCTGCTTTCGGATCGCGCGTCACAATCACCGATTAGAAGAAATGCTCGAATCCGGCGCGGGCGCGAGCCGGTGCGACGCACGCACCCGTGGCGCGAGATCGAACGACGTCGTTCGCGAAATCCCGCCTTGACGTGCGGCGATCAGCAGCTATCCTTCAATCCATAACCATCGAGTTATGGATTGTGCCAGACATGCAGAACACCCACGACACGCTTTTCCGGACACTCGCCGATCCCACGCGCCGCGCGCTTTTCGAGCGGCTGTGCGCGGAGGGCGAGCTGACGGTTGCCGCGCTGACCGCCCACGCGGGCGTGTCGCAGCCGGCCGTGTCGAAGCACCTTGGCGTACTGAAGCAGGCCGGGCTCGTGAACGACCGTCACGAAGGCCGGCAGACGCACTACAGCGCGCAGCCGCAGGCGCTGGCCCCGTTGATCGACTGGACGAGCCAGATGGCGGGCTTCTGGCAGAGCCGGTTCGATGCCCTCGAAGATCTGCTCAAAAGGATGGATCAGTAATGAACCAAGCCACTACCGAAACGCGCTCCGTCGTCGTCGACCGGGAACTGCCGCATCCGCCGGAGAAGATCTGGCGCGCGCTCACGCAACCGCACCTGATCGAGGCGTGGCTGATGAAGAGCGACTTCGAGCCCGTCGCGGGCCGTGCGTTCAGCTTCCGCGCGGACTGGGGCTCGGTCGACTGTACGGTCCTCGCGATCGAGCCGCACCGCACGCTGTCCTATACGTGGGCGGCCCACGGCCTCGAAAGCGTCGTGACGTGGACGCTTACGCCGACGCCGGCCGGCACGCACCTGCGCATGGAGCAGGCGGGCTTCCGTACGGATCAGGAACAGGCCTACCGCGGTGCGCAGCACGGCTGGGTGCGGTTCTTCGATTCGCTCGAACAGGTGCTGGCGCACCCCGACGAAGGCACGGAGGCCCGCTCATGAGCGCAGCATCGGACCCGACCCCGTCGGAGCGTATCGATGCGCTGATCGCCGGCATCGTCGACTGGCGCGGCAAGACGTTCGCCGAGCTCCGGCAGACGATTCTCGCGGCGGACGACAGCATCGTCGAGGAATGGAAGTGGATGGGCAGCCCCGTGTGGTCGTGCGACGGGATGATCGCGGTCGCGAACGCGCACAAGGGCAAGGTGAAGCTGACGTTCATGCACGGCGCGAAATTGCCCGATCCCGACCAGCTGTTCAACGACGGCCTCGAAGGCAATGCGCGGCGCGCGATCGATTTCTTCGAAGGCGACAAGCTCGACAAGCGGGCGTTGAAGCACCTCGTGCGCGCGGCGATCGAATACAACCGCACCCATCTGAAGAAGAACGCGCGGGCGGGTTCCTCCGCGGGCGCGAAGGTGCGAAGCAGCAAGGCGGCGTGACGCGCGAGCCGGATGCCGGCCGGTGACATCCCGCGAAAGCGTGGCGCCGCCGTGCGGTCGACGCTACGCCGCAGGCCCACCGAGCGACAGACGAAAAAAAGCCCGACACGAGGTCGGGCATCCAAATCGGCCGCAACCGCCCGCGAGGCGGCTGCGGCACCTGCAACAGCCGCGCGCTTACGCTGCGAGCAGCGAGCGCAGCACGAACGGCAGAATCCCGCCGTGCTTGTAGTAGTCGACTTCGATCGGCGTATCGATGCGCAGCAGCACCGGCACGCGCTGCGTTTCGCCGTTCTTGCGATGGATCACGAGCGTGACGTCCTGCTGCGGCTTGAAGTCGTCGCCAAGGCCTTCGATGTCGTACGTCTCTTCACCGGTGATGCCGAGCGACTGGACGCTGTCCGCGCCCTTGAACTGCAGCGGCAGCACGCCCATGCCGACCAGGTTCGAGCGGTGGATGCGCTCGAAGCTGCGTGCGATCACGGCCTTCACGCCGAGCAGCTGCGTGCCCTTCGCGGCCCAGTCGCGCGACGAGCCCGTGCCGTACTCTTCGCCCGCGAACACGACGGTCGGCGTGCCGGCTGCGACGTACTGCATCGCTGCGTCGTAGATCGACTGCTGTTCGCCGCTCGGCTGGTGGATCGTCAGGCCGCCTTCGACGCGCGTGCCGTCCGCCTTCGGCGGGATCATCAGGTTCTTGATCCGGACGTTCGCGAACGTGCCGCGCATCATCACGTCATGGTTGCCGCGGCGCGAGCCGTAGCTGTTGAAGTCGGCTTTCTGCACGCCGTTTTCCTTCAGCCACTTGCCTGCCGGCGAGTCTTCCTTGATCGAGCCTGCCGGGCTGATGTGGTCGGTCGTGACCGAGTCGCCGAAGATGCCCAGTGCGCGCGCGCCCTTGACCGTCGGGATCGATGCAGCCGGCTCCATCGAGAAGTCGTTGCCGAAGAACGGCGGCTCGGCGATGTACGTCGACTTCGGCCAGTCGTAGACCTCGCCCGATTCGCCCTCGATCTTGCTCCAGAGGTCGCCCTTCTTGGTCAGCTTCGAGTAGTTGTCCTCGAATTTCTTCGGATCGAGCGCGAACTTGAGCAGCGCGTGGATTTCGTCGCTCGTCGGCCAGATGTCGCCGAGGTAGATGTCACGGCCGCCCTTGCCCTTGCCGACCGGCTCGGTCATCAGGTCACGCGTGATGTTGCCGGCGATCGCGTACGCGACGACCAGCGGCGGCGACGCGAGGAAGTTCGCGCGGATGTTCGGGTGGATACGCGCTTCGAAGTTACGGTTGCCGGACAGCACGGCCGCCGCGACAATGTCGTTCTTCGTGATCGCCTCGTTCAGTTCCGGCGTCAGGTCGCCCGCGTTGCCGATACAGGTCGTGCAGCCGTACGCCGCGACTTCGAAGCCGAGCTTCGACAGGTAGGGCAGCAGGCCCGTCTTCGTCAGGTATTCGGTGACGATGCGCGATCCCGGCGCGAGCGAGGTCTTGATCTTCGGGTCGACCGTGAGGCCGGCCTCGACCGCCTTCTTCGCGAGCAGGCCGGCGGCCAGCAGCACGCTCGGGTTCGACGTGTTCGTGCACGACGTGATCGCGGCGATCAGCACGTCGCCGTTCTTCACGTCGACGCCGTTGCTCGTCGTGTATTGCGTGTTCAGGTCGTCCGCCTTCTTCGCGAAGCCGTTTTCGGCAACCGGCTTCGAGAACAGGTCGGTGAACGTCGACTTGACGTGGCCGATCTCGATGCGGTCCTGCGGGCGCTTCGGGCCGGCCAGCGACGGCGCGACCGTCGCGAGGTCGAGCGTCACCGTCTTCGTGTAGTCGATGTCGCCGGCCTTCGGGATGCCGAACAGGTTCTGCGCCTTGAAGTAGTTTTCGAACGCGGCGATTTCGGCCTTCGTGCGGCCCGTGCCTTCGAAGTAGTCGATCGTCTTTTCGTCGACCGGGAAGAAGCCCATCGTCGCGCCGTATTCCGGCGCCATGTTGCCGATCGTCGCGCGGTCCGGCAGCGACAGCGAGCGCGTGCCTTCGCCGAAGAATTCGACGAACTTGCCGACGACCTTCTCCTTGCGCAGCATTTCGGTGATCGTCAGCACCAGGTCGGTGGCCGTCACGCCTTCGCGCAGCTTGCCCTTCAGCTCGACGCCGACGACGTCCGGCGTCAGGAAGTACACCGGCTGGCCGAGCATGCCGGCTTCCGCCTCGATGCCGCCCACGCCCCAGCCGACCACGCCGATGCCGTTGATCATCGTCGTGTGGCTGTCCGTGCCGACGAGGGTGTCCG
Organism: Burkholderia sp. KCJ3K979; assembly: GCF_016759955.1. NCBI lineage: Bacteria > Pseudomonadati > Pseudomonadota > Betaproteobacteria > Burkholderiales > Burkholderiaceae > Burkholderia > Burkholderia sp. KCJ3K979. The sequence continues at coordinate 27,548 of NZ_JACFYV010000024.1, read as the reverse complement.
GGTAGTACACGGTGTCGCCGCCGTCGGTCTTCTTGTGGACGCCGCGCGCGAGGTATTCGAGGTTCACCTGGTGGACGATGCCCACGCCCGGCGGCACGACCTTGAACGTGTCGAACGCCTGCATGCCCCACTTCATGAACTGGTAGCGCTCGTTGTTGCGCTGGAATTCCAGCTTCATGTTCAGGTCGAGCGCGTCCTTCTGGCGGAAGTAGTCGATCTGGACCGAGTGATCGACGACGAGATCGACCGGGACCAGCGGTTCGATCTTCTTCGGGTTCTTGCCCGTGCGTTCGGCGACGCCGCGCATGGCCGCGATGTCGGCGAGCAGCGGTACGCCCGTGAAATCCTGCAGCACGACGCGCGACACGACGAACGGAATCTCGTCGACGCGCTTCGCGGTCGGCTTCCAGTTCGCGAGCTGCTCGATGTGCTCTTCGGTGATCTTCTTGCCGTCGTAGTTGCGCAGCACGGACTCGAGCACGATGCGGATCGACACCGGCAGGCGTTCGATCTTCGTCTTCAGTTCCTTGCCGAGCTGCGGCAGCGAGTAGAACTTGCCTTTGCCGGAACCGCTGTCGAATTCCTTGAGGGTCTTGTGGAGATTGTGGGCCATGGTGATTTTCCTGGGTTTAAGGCTAGGAAACTACGTGTCCTGTAAATGACGGCTATATCACGTACAAGTCGACGTACTCATCGACCGGCATCGCTTCGAGCTTTGCCTGGTCCAGCGACACGTCGAGAATCGCTTGTTGCTGCTTGGCCGGAAAGCGACGGGCGAGGTTGGTCCTGAACTTCTCGACCAGGAGCGGAACGCCTTCGGCGCGCCGCCGCCGATGGCCGAGCGGATACTCGACCGCCACTTCGGCAAGCTCCGATCCGTCCGTGAACGCGATCGTCAGCGCATTCGCGATCGATCGCTTGTCCGGATCGTGGTAATCCTTCGTGAACTGCGGATCCTCGACGCACACGGTTTTCGCGCGCAGCGCGTCGATGCGCGGGTCCGCCGCGGCCGCGTCTTCATAGTCGGCCGCGGTCAGCCGGCCGAACAGCAGCGGCACGGCGACCATGTACTGGATGCAGTGGTCGCGGTCGGCCGGATTGGCGAGCGGGCCCTGCTTGTCGATGATGCGGATCGCTGCCGCGTGCGTGCGGATCGTGATCCGGCTGATGTCGTCGGTCGTGCGGCCCGCCGCGGCGAGCTGCGCGTGCAGCTGCAGCGCGGCCTCGGCGGCCGTCTGCGCATGAAATTCGGCGGGGAATGCGATCTTGAACAGCACGTTTTCCATCACGTACGTGCCGTACGGGCGCTGGAAGCGGAACGGCTTGCCGTCGAACAGCACGTCGTAGAAGCCCCAGGTTTTGGCGGTGAGCGCCGACGGATAACCCATTTCACCCGTTTTCGCGATCAGCGCGAGGCGCACCGCGCGGGACGTGGCATCGCCGGCCGCCCACGATTTGCGCGAACCGGTGTTCGGCGCATGGCGGTACGTACGCAGCGCGTGGCCGTCGACGAATGCGTTGGAGACCGCGTTGATCAGCTCGTCGCGCGTGAGCCCGAGCAGGCGCCCGACGACGGCCGTCGATGCGACCTTCACGAGCAGCACGTGGTCGAGCCCGACCGCGTTGAACGAGTTCTCGAGCGCGAGGCAGCCCTGGATCTCGTGGGCCTGGATCATCGCGACCAGCACGTCGCGCATCGCGAGCGGCTTCCGGCCGGCCGCGCGGGCCGTGCGGGAGAGCCAGTCGGCCGTCGCCAGGATCCCGCCGAGGTTGTCGGACGGATGACCCCATTCGGCGGCGAGCCAGGTGTCGTTGAAGTCCAGCCAGCGGATCATCGCGCCGATGTCGAACGCGGCCTGGACGGGATCCAGCTGGAAGGACGTGCCGGGCACCTTCGCGCCGTTCGGCACGATCGTGCCGGGCACGACGGGGCCGAGCAGCTTGGTGCAGGCAGGGTAGGACAGCGCCTCGAGTCCGCATCCGAGCGTGTCGATCAGGCAATGACGCGCCGTCTCCAGCGCGAGCGCGCTGTCGATGCCGGTGTTCAGCACGTAGTCGACGATGTCGACGAGTACCGAATCCGGCGCGGGGCGGACGTTGGAGACCGGGGCGGACATCGAGGGGCCGGGGGGACGCTTAGTTCGCGGCCGGCTTCAGCTCGTTCGACTGCGTCGGCGCTGCGTTGCCCTGTGCCATTTCCGGCGTCACGCATTCGTCCGCGAGACGCTCGCCGCCGTTCGCGTCGGAGAACAGCATCGCCTTGGTCGGGATCACGACCAGCTTGAAGCCGGCTGCCGGATCGTAGAACGTGTCGGCGCCCGTCGTCGTGGCCTGACGCGGCAGCTTGTAGTTCTTCTTCGCCCAGTGAACCGTGACGACCTGGTCGCGCTTCATGTCGCCGGCGAGGTCGAACGACAGACCTTCCTTACAGGCCCACTTGACCGCGCCGTCCGGTACCGGATCGACCTTGGCGGCTGCGCGCGCCTGCGCCTTCTTGCTGCGCGGGATGATGCGCTTGGCCGGCGCCGGGCGCTTGGCCGTGGCCTTCTTCGCGGTCGTGGTGGCCGTACCCTGGGCAAACGCGCTCGGAGCCGACACCAGCATCGTGGCGGACAAGGCGCCGATGGCGGTAGCGATCAGGAGTTTCTTCATGGAGTCAGAACCTTTCGATAATCAGTTGACAAGGGCCGGCAATCGAAACTGCCGGCCGGTTTGAAACTGCACGCGCCCCGAAAGCGCGCAGCGGCCGCTATTTTCACCTATTTGGCCGCGCATATATCAGGTTTTCGGGCTCCGTTACGTTTTTTGTCGTTTCGCAAACCTCTGTCCGGCTTGCGTCCCGGCGAATGCATGAAACGCGTGTATCGGCCGGCGGCGCGCCCTCAAGGCGCGGCGCCCGCGGCGGCCGGGCCGAACAGCGGCGCGGCCTCGTCCGGTACGGGCTGGCCGGTGGCCCGCGCACGGCGCAGCACCGACCAGTAATAACGGTAACTCGCGCGATCGTGCAGCGTATCACCGTGGCGCGTCGGGCCCCAGTCGGCGGCCTGCGCGGCGAGCAGGATCTCGGCGGCCAGCGTGACTTCGTCGGTGCGCGGCGCGAAGGCGTCGACGATCGGGCGGATCTGCGCGGGATGGATGCTCCACATCCGCGTGAAAGCGAATTCGTCGCGCGCGCGGCGTGCATCGCCGGCGACGACGCCCATGTCGCGCACCTCGGTCGTCACGTTGTGCGACGGCGTCTTGCCGTGCGCATGACAGGCCGCGGCGATTTCCAGCTTCGCGCGGCGCACGAGCGGGTGGTCGAACTGGCCGGGCGAGCGCATCGCGGAATCGGGGATCGCGCCGTGGTGCGCGGAGACGAAATCCATCAGCCCGAAGCTCAGCGTGCCGACCGTTGGCAGTGCGGCGAGAGCGGCCGCCTGCGCGAGCGCGCCGTGCGTCTCGATCAGCACATCGACCGGGATCGGCTGCGCGATGCCGAGCTCGCGGCGCGTGCCTTCGATGAATGCGGTCATTTCGGCCGCGTCGGCGGCGTTCGCGATCTTCGGCAGCGTGATGTAGGCGGGTGCGCGCGACGCACGCAGCACGATGCGCACGTCGTCGCGCCAGTGCGGGTGGGAAAAGTCGTGGATACGGACGCCGACGCGGCCGAAGCGGTTCTCGGCGCTGCCGAGCAGGTCGGCGACGAGCGCCGCGTGGGCGGCTTCCTGGCCGACGGTCGCACCGTCCTCGCAGTCGAGCGTGAGGTCGAACACCGGGCCCAGCTCGGCCTGCAGCGCGAGCGACTTGCGCATCAGCTTCTCGCTGCCCGCGTAGTGATCGCAGCAGGGCAGGATCGCGGGCGGGGACGCCCCGTCGTACAGCACTTGTGCAGGAGTGAGCGCGGCCATCTCGTCTACGTCAGGGGAGCGTGTCAACGTGGAGAAAATCGGATTCGGGCAGGTTCTGGGCCGGTGCGCGGCGGGCGCGGGGCGGCAAAACGTGCGCGGATCGGATCGGCCGGCACGGGCCGGCGGCATGCCGGCCCGTGCCGCAGCCGGGCGCCCCGAAGGCCGCCCGGCACGATGCGTGATGCTTAGTTCTTCAGCAGGTGGGCGACGCCATCGCGCTCTTCGAGCAGCTCGGCCAGCGTGCCGTCCATCTTCTCGCGCGAGAACGCGTCGATTTCCAGGCCTTCGACGCGCTTGTATTCGCCGTTTTCGCAGGTGACCGGCACGCCGTAGATGATGTCTTCGGGAATGCCGTACGAGCCGTCCGACGGGATGCCCATCGTGACCCACTTGCCGTTCGTACCGAGCACCCAGTCACGGACGTGGTCGATCGCCGCGTTGGCTGCCGACGCCGCCGACGACAGGCCGCGCGCTTCGATGATCGCCGCGCCGCGCTTGCCGACGGTCGGGATGAACGTGTCGCGGTTCCACACGTCGTCGTTGATCAGCTTCAGCAGCGATTCGCCTTCGGCGGTCGCGAAGCGGAAATCCGGGTACATCGTCGGCGAGTGGTTGCCCCACACGGCGAGCTTCTCGATCGACGCGACCGGCTTGCCCGACTTCGCGGCGAGCTGCGACAGCGCGCGGTTGTGGTCGAGGCGCAGCATCGCCGTGAAGTTCTTCTTCGGCAGATCCGGCGCCGACTTCATCGCGATGTACGCGTTCGTGTTCGCCGGGTTGCCGACGACCAGCACCTTCACGTCGCGGCTCGCGACTTCGTTCAGCGCAGCACCCTGAACCGTGAAGATTTCGGCGTTTGCCGACAGCAGGTCCTTGCGCTCCATGCCCTTCGAGCGCGGACGTGCGCCGACCAGCAGCGCGACGTCTGCATCCTTGAATGCAACCTTCGGATCGTCGGTGATCACGACGCCGGCGAGCAGCGGGAACGCGCAGTCGTCGAGTTCCATCACGACGCCCTTGACGGCGCCTTGGGCTTGCGGGAGGTCGAGCAGTTGCAGGATGACCGGCTGGTCCTTGCCGAGCAGGTCGCCGTTCGCGATGCGGAACAGCAGGGAGTAAGCGATTTGACCTGCGGCGCCGGTGACGGCAACGCGCTTTGCGGGCTTAGCCATTGAAAATCTCCAGGACGGGTGAAGCGTTGGACGCGAGCGAAAACGCCATTCTATGCGCGTTGTGCGTAGCGTTGCATTGAAGCAGGGCGGAGGACTCGCGATGGCAGACGCGGTGAACCTGGAGACGGCCGTGGCACGTAGCCGGGGACGCGCTGTTGCACCCGCGAACCCTTGCTCGACCGGGAGTGTAGGAGCCGTCAGGCGCAAAGTCAAACGGTATCATATGTCTTATATAAGACAGATGTTTTGCGGAAATTGAGTGGACGAAAAAGTGCGGTTTGTGATGAAATGCGCGCCATGACATCGAACCAGGCGAACACCGCGAATCAGACCGGCGCAGGCGGCCCAGGGCAGCCGGGCGCGGGCGATCCCGCAGCCTCGCCCGCGGCCTCCGCGTCGCCGACGTTCAGCCCGTTATACCAGCAGATCAAGTCATTGATCACGCAAAGTCTCGAATCCGGCGAATGGAAGCCGGGCGAGATCATCCCCAGCGAAGTGGAGCTCGCGGCCCGTTACAAGGTCAGCCAGGGCACCGTGCGCAAGGCGATCGACGAACTGGCCGCCGAAAACCTCGTCGTCCGGCGGCAGGGCAAGGGCACTTTTGTTGCAACGCACAATGAGGATCGCGCGCAGTTCCGTTTCCTGCGTCTCCTGGCCGATGACGGTGCCGAGCACCCGCACGTGAGCCGCCTGCTCGAATGCCGGCGCCTGCGTGCGCCGGCGGAGATCGCGCGGCAGCTCGACCTGAAGCCCGCCGATCCCGTCGTGCAGGTGCGCCGCCTGCTGGAATTCGACAGCGAAGTGACGGTGCTCGACGAGATCTGGCTGCCGGGCGCGATGTTCCGCGGGCTCACGTTCGAGCGGCTGAGCGAGTACAAGGGGCCGCTCTACGCGATGTTCGAGACGGAGTTCGGTACGCGGATGATCCGCGCGACGGAGAAGATCCGCGCGGTGGCGGCGGACCCGGCGGTGGCCGACCTGCTGCACGTGCCGGCGGGGTTCCCGTTGCTGTCGGTCGAGCGCGTGTCCTATACGTACGGGGACCGGCCGGTGGAAGTGCGTCGCGGCTGGTATGTCACAACCGGGTACTACTATCAGAATGACTTGAGCTGACGACGTTCGGCTCAGCCGCGTGCATTCGCGTTTCCCACGCTCGCGAAGCACGTTTCGGGCCGCCTTTGTTCTTGTTCGCGCAATTATCCAGAGCAGACTTTCGCTGCAGCGCGATATAAAAAGGCGCTAAAATCGCGGATTAGTGTGACAACATAGTAGGGGTCTAGCATGACTGACGCAGTAAGAAAGCCGAGGCCGGAATACCGGAACATCGGAATCGGCGACATCACGTTGAAATATCGCATGCCGCTGGCCGCGATATTGTCGATTCTCCATCGTATCAGCGGCGCGCTGCTGTTCCTGTTCCTGCCGTTCCTGCTGTTCCTCTTCGACCAGAGCCTCACCTCCGAGCTCAGCTTCGAAGTCTTCAAGGCTTTCCTCTCCAACATCGTCGTCAAGCTGGTCGTCCTCGCGTTGTCGTGGGCCTTCTTCCACCATTTCTGCGCCGGCATTCGCCACCTGCTGATGGACGTCAACCACGACGCCGTCACGAAGGAAGGCGGCAAGCGGACGGCAGTCGTCGTCTTTGTCGTCTCGATCGCGCTGACGATCGCCATGGCACTCAAACTGTTCGGAGCATTCTAAGAAAATGGCAGCCAACAACCGAATCGGCTCGAAGCGCCTCGTCGTCGGCGCACACTACGGCCTGCGCGACTGGCTCGCGCAGCGCGTCACCGCCACGATCATGGCGGTCTACACGGTCATTCTGCTCGTCCTGTTCTTCGGCGCGCACGATTTTTCGTACGAAGGCTGGGCATCGATCTTCGCCGCGCAATGGATGAAGCTCGCGACCTTCGTGATGCTGCTTTCCCTCTTCTACCACGCATGGGTCGGCGTGCGCGACATCTGGATGGACTACGTGAAGCCCGTCGGTGTGCGCCTGCTGCTGCAATCGCTGACCATCGTCTGGCTGCTCGCATGTGCGGGCTACGCCGCGCAGATTCTCTGGAGAGTGTAAAGAATGGCTGCAATCAAAACTTCCCTCCCGCGCCGCAAGTTCGACGTCGTGATCGTCGGCGCAGGCGGCTCCGGCTTGCGCGCAGCGCTGCAACTGTCGCGCGCGGGCCTGTCGGTCGGCGTGCTGTCGAAGGTGTTCCCGACGCGTTCGCACACGGTGGCCGCGCAGGGCGGTATCGGCGCGTCGCTCGGCAACATGAGCGAAGACAACTGGCACTACCACTTCTACGACACGATCAAGGGCTCCGACTGGCTCGGCGACCAGGATGCGATCGAGTTCATGTGCCGTGAAGCGCCGAACGTCGTGTACGAACTCGAGCACTTCGGCATGCCGTTCGACCGCAACGCGGACGGCACGATCTACCAGCGCCCGTTCGGCGGCCATACCGCGAACTACGGCGAGAAGCCGGTCCAGCGCGCTTGCGCGGCCGCCGACCGTACCGGTCACGCGCTGCTGCACACGCTGTACCAGCAGAACGTCGAAGCGAAGACGCAGTTCTTCGTCGAATGGATGGCGCTCGACCTGATCCGCGACGCGGACGGCGACGTACTCGGCGTGACGGCCCTCGAGATGGAGACGGGCGACGTCTACATCATGGAAGGCAAGACCACGCTGTTCGCGACGGGCGGCGCAGGCCGGATCTTCGCGGCATCGACGAACGCGTTCATCAACACCGGCGACGGCCTCGGCATGGCGGCGCGCTCGGGCATCGCGTTGCAGGACATGGAGTTCTGGCAGTTCCACCCGACCGGCGTGGCCGGCGCGGGCGTGCTGATCACCGAAGGCGTGCGCGGCGAAGGCGGTATCCTGCGCAACGCGAACGGCGAGCGCTTCATGGAGCGCTACGCGCCGACGCTGAAGGATCTGGCGCCGCGTGACTTCGTGTCGCGTTCGATGGACCAGGAAATCAAGGAAGGTCGCGGCGTCGGTCCGAACAAGGATCACGTGCTGCTCGACCTGTCGCACATCGGCGCCGAGACGATCATGAAGCGTCTGCCGTCGATCCGCGAAATCGCGCTGAAGTTCGCGAACGTCGACGCGATCAAGGAACCGATCCCGGTCGTCCCGACGATCCACTACCAGATGGGCGGCATCCCGACCAACATCCACGGTCAGGTCGTCGGCACGTCGCGCGATCACAAGGAACCGGTCAACGGCTTCTACGCAGTGGGCGAATGCTCGTGCGTGTCGGTGCACGGCGCGAATCGTCTGGGCACGAACTCGCTGCTGGACCTCGTGGTGTTCGGCCGTGCGGCCGGCAACCACATCGTCGAGCACGTGAAGAACCAGAAGGAACACAAGCCGCTGCCGGCTGACGCAGGCGAATTCTCGCTGGCGCGCCTGGCGAAGCTCGAGAAGTCGAGCTCGGGCGAGTACACGCAGGACGTCGCGAACGACATCCGCGCGACGATGCAGAAGCATGCAGGCGTGTTCCGCACGTCGGCGCTGCTGAAGGAAGGCGTCGCTCAGATGGCCGACCTGAAGGCGCGCGTGGAAAACATCCACCTGAAGGACAAGTCGAAGGTGTTCAACACCGCGCGCGTCGAAGCGCTCGAGCTGGAGAACCTGATCGAAGTGGCTCGCGCCACGATGGTGTCGGCCGAAGCGCGCAAGGAAAGCCGCGGTGCACACGCACACAGCGACTACGAACACCGCGACGACGACAACTGGCTGCGCCACACGCTGTGGTACAGCGAAGGCGATCGCCTCGACTACAAGCCGGTTCAAATGAAGCCGCTGACGGTCGAATCCGTGCCGCCGAAGCCGCGCACGTTCTAAGCCGAGTCAAAGGGAATCCGAAATGGCAAAACGCATTTTTGAAGTCTACCGCTACGATCCGGACAAGGACGCAGCGCCGCGCATGCAGACGTACGAGCTCGAGATCCAGCATGAACGCATGCTGCTCGACGCGCTGGTCAAGCTGAAGGCACTGGACGAGACGCTGTCGTTCCGCCGCTCGTGCCGTGAAGGCGTGTGCGGTTCGGACGCGATGAACATCAACGGCAAGAACGGTCTCGCGTGCCTGACGAACCTGAACGACCTGCCGCAGAAGATCGTGCTGCGTCCGCTGCCGGGCCTGCCGGTCGTGCGCGACCTGATCGTCGACATGACGCACTTCTTCAACCAGTACCACTCGATCAAGCCGTACCTGATCAACGACGCGCCGCCGCCGGAGAAGGAACGCCTCCAGTCGCCGGAAGAGCGCGACGAGCTCGACGGCGTGTACGAGTGCATTCTGTGCGCGAGCTGCTCGACGTCGTGCCCGAGCTTCTGGTGGAACCCCGACAAGTTCGTCGGCCCGGCCGGCCTGCTGCAGGCTTACCGCTTCATCGCGGACAGCCGCGACACCGCCACCGGCGAGCGTCTCGACAACCTGGAAGACCCGTACCGTCTGTTCCGTTGCCACACGATCATGAACTGCGTCGACGTTTGCCCGAAGGGCCTGAACCCGACGAAGGCGATCGGCAAGATCAAGGAACTGATGGTTCGTCGCGCGGTATAAAGATTGATGAGCGACGATTCGCATCAATCCGACCCGCACCGCCGCGCGCGCCTTCGCTGGCGTGCGCGGCGGGGTCTGCTGGAGAACGACATCGTTTTCGAACGGTTCTTCGGCAGATACGAGCATGACCTCACCGATGCAGACGTAGGCGCGTTGTCGCGCCTGCTCGATCTGAGCGACAACGACCTGATGGACTTGCTCCTCGCGCGCAAGGAACCAGAGGGCGACCTAGACAGCCCGGACATTCACCGGCTGTTGGAGATGCTGCGCAACGTGTAACGCCAAGGTGTAACGCGCTGTGCCCGTTATCGAATCCCGTTTCTTTATTTCGATTGAGGATGTGCCATGACTCCGTCTGATGTTAAAGCCACGCTATCGTTCAGCGACAACTCGCCGAGCGTCGAACTGCCGATCTACAAGGGCACGATGGGCCCGGACGTGATCGACATCCGCAAGCTGTACGGCCAGACCGGCAAGTTCACTTACGACCCGGGCTTCATGTCGACGGCAGCTTGTAATTCGGCGATCACGTACATCGACGGCGACAAGGGCGAACTGCTGTATCGCGGCTACCCGATCGACAACCTCGCGCAAAACGCGGACTTCCTCGAAAGCTGCTACCTGCTGCTGAAGGGCGAACTGCCGAACGCCGCACAGAAGAAGGAATTCGTCGACACCGTCACGAAGCACACGATGGTGCACGAGCAGATGCACTTCTTCTTCCGCGGCTTCCGTCGCGACGCGCACCCGATGGCGATCCTGGTCGCCGCAGTCGGCGCGCTGTCCGCGTTCTACCACGACTCGCTCGACATCAACGACCCGCGTCACCGCGAAGTGTCGGCGATCCGCATGATCGCGAAGCTGCCGACGCTCGTCGCGATGGCGTACAAGTACAGCATCGGCCAGCCGTTCGTGTATCCGAAGAACTCGCTGTCGTACAGCGCGAACTTCATGCACATGATGTTCTCGAACCCGTGCGAAGAGTACAAGGTCAACGACGTGCTCGTCCGCGCGCTCGACCGTATCCTGATCCTGCACGCCGATCACGAGCAGAACGCATCGACGTCGACGGTCCGCCTGGCCGGTTCGTCGGGCGCGAACCCGTTCGCGTGTATCGCGGCCGGTATCGCGTGTCTGTGGGGCCCGGCGCACGGTGGTGCGAACGAAGCCGCGCTGAACATGCTCGAGCAGATCGGTTCGCCGGACAACATCCCCGAATTCATCAAGCAGGTGAAGGACAAGAATTCGGGCGTGAAGCTGATGGGCTTCGGCCACCGCGTGTACAAGAACTACGATCCGCGTGCGAAGCTGATGCGCGAAACGTGCTACGAAGTGCTGAACGAACTGGGCCTGCACGACGACCCGCTGTTCAAGCTCGCGATGCAGCTCGAGAAGATCGCGCTGGAAGATGAATACTTCGTGTCGCGCAAGCTGTATCCGAACGTCGACTTCTACTCGGGTATCGTCCAGCGCGCGCTGGGCATCCCGACGTCGATGTTCACGTGTATCTTCGCGATGGCACGTACGGTCGGCTGGATCGCACAGTGGAACGAAATGATCGCGGATCCGGAACAGAAGATCGGCCGTCCGCGTCAGCTTTTCGTCGGCGATACGCCGCGCGAAGCGAAGCCGATCGACGCACGTTAAGCCGTGTGCGGCGCGAACGGCCGGCAGGCCGCTCGCGTCCGGCAATCGCCACGCCACGACACCCCGACGGGTCAGCCCGTCGGGGTGTTTTCATTTGGGCGGCGACGTTGGCCCGATCCGGTGCGGTGCTCCAGTGACGGCGGCCGTGTGTCGAGCGCGGGCGCATCGTCGTCGGGCGCATGGCAGTGCTGCTTGAAGAACTGCCGGTACGCGCCGGGCGTCGTGCCGCGCGCGGCGAGGAACTGGCGATTGAAGTTCGCGGTATTCGGAATGCCGCAGCGCGCGGCCACCGTCGCGATCGGCCAGTCGGTGCCGACGAGATGGCGGCACGCGTGCGCGAGCCGCAGCCGCTGCACGTAGCGGCCGACGCTTTCGCCGAGATGCCGGACGAACAGCCGTTGCAGTGTGCGTTCGGACAAGTGCGCGACAGCGGCGAGGGCATCGATGCGCAGCGGTTCGTGGAAATGCCGGTCGATCGCGTCGAGCACACGGTCGAGGCGTTCGGCTTCGGGGGCGGCCGGGTCGGCGGGCGACGGCGCGCCGTGGGCCCGGTCGTACGCCTGCGCAGTGGCGAGCGGTTCGCCGCCGGCCTCTGCGAGATCGGCGAGCGTATCGAGCGTGGCCGCGAGCCGCACGCGCGGCGACGGATCGAGCAACCGCGGCAGCCGCGCGCGCATCGTGCGGGCCGTCTCCACGTCGAAGTGCAGGCCCGGCGCCGCACGCCGCAACAGCGAGCGCAGCGGCGCGTATTCGGGACAGCAGTCGGCCAGCCGCCGCACCCAGTCTCCGTCGAACCAGACGACGAGCGCGACCTCGGGCGCGTCGCGATCGATGCGCACGTTCGACGACCACGTATGCGGCAGGTTCGGCGGCACGAGCACGAGATCATCGTCCGCGTAACGCGCGACGTGGTCGCCGATGAAGCGCTGGCCGCGGCTGTTGAGCGTCAGCGTCAGCTCGTACTCGGGGTGGCGATGCCATTCGAACGGAATGCGCGCGAGCTGGCGGTGATAGACGCGGATGGAGCAGCCGGACGCAAACGTCACGTGCTCGTATTGCGGTTTCATCGCGGCCTCCGTTGGGGCAGGCAGCGCGTCGTGGCATGATCGGGAGCGATCGTCACCACGGAGCGATGCCATGTTTTCACATGTTTGCGTGGGCGTCAGCGATACGGCGCGCGCCTACGATTTCTACGCGCCGCTGTTCGCGGAACTCGGGCTGCGCCTGAAATTCCGCGAGCCGGACGGCTGGTCGGGCTGGATGCCGGCAGACGCCGAGCGGCCGCTGTTCTTCTTCGGCAAGCCACTCGACGGCCATCCGCCGGAGCCGGGCAACGGCCACACGATCGCATTCGATGCGCCGACCCGCGCGCACGTCGATCGCTGCCACGCGCTCGCGCTACGGCAGGGCGGCACCTGTGAAGGGCCGCCGGGCCTGCGGCCGCACTATCACCGCGACTACTACGGCGCTTACTTCCGCGATCCGGACGGCAACAAGCTCTGCGTGGTCTGCCATCGTCCAGAGTGACACGCGATTGTCAGGATTGTATTGATCATTGACCGGATAGTGGTGATGGCGACCACGTGCCGGCCGTACGCTGACAGCACATCACGACATGCTTCAGCGAGGAGGAGACGATGCACCTGACGATTGACGATCTGCCCGCCGCGATTCGCGCGGCGAAACGGGCGCTGCGCGCCGACCTGCCCGGTTACACCGCCACGTTCCGCGAAGTGGAGGGCGACATCGCACGGCAGGTCGACGCGATCCGTCGCGCGCACGCGCACGGCCAGGGCGTGATTCCGGTCGTGCCGTTCGCGGATATCGCGAGTGGGCGGGTCGATCCGCACGCGATGGCCGCGATCCGCACGCATGGCGCGGTGGTGATTCGCGGCGTGTTCGATACGCGGCAGGCGCGCGACTGGAACGACGAGATCGGCGCGTATCTGGAGGCGAACCGTTTCACCGAGCGGCTGCATGCACGCGCGGAAGACCGCTATTTCGGCAATCTCGCGTCGGGCAAGCCGCAGATTTACGGCGTCTACTGGTCGAAGCCGCAGGTGGCCGCGCGCCAGTCGCCGGCGCTGACGCAGGCGCGGGTGTTCCTGAACCGTCTGTGGCGGCATGCGGACGGCGCGCGCACCCATTTCGATCCCGATCAGGTGCCCGCGTACGCGGACCGGATTCGCCGCCGGCCGCCCGGTTCGACGTCGCTCGGGCTGTCGCCGCATGTCGACGGCGGCTCCGTCGAGCGCTGGCTCGGCGCGAATTTTCGCCAGGTCTATCGCCACGTGCTGGCCGGCCGCTGGCGCGACTACGATCCGTTCGATGCGGCGTTCCGCCCCGACGTCGAGGAAATTCCGTCGCCGGCCGTGTGTTCGATGTTCCGCACGTTCCAGGGCTGGACCGCGCTGACGCCGCAAGGGCCCGGCGACGGCACGCTGCAGCTGATTCCGGTCGCGAATGCGATGGCCTATGTCGTGCTGCGCGCGCTGCAGGACGACGTCGCCGACGACGACCTGTGCGGCGCGCGTCCCGGCCGCGCGCTGTCGATCCGCCCGGAATGGCACGCACTGCTGCTCGACGCGCTCGTGCCGATCCCGCACATGGAGCCGGGCGACGCGGTGTTCTGGCACGGCGACGTCGTGCATGCGGTCGAGGATGCGCATCGCGGCAGCGGCGACAGCAACGTGATGTACATCGCGGCCGCGCCTGGCTGCGCGAAGAACGATGCGTACCTGCAACGCCAGCGTGCGGCGTTCCTGCGCGGCGACAGCCCGCCCGATTTCCCGGCCGATCATTTCGAGGTCGATTTCGACGGGCGCGCGCAGGCGGGTGAACTCACGGCGCTCGGCCGTGCGCAGATGGGGTTCGAGCCCGACGCGTAAAGCGTGTGAGGCGGGCGAAAACCGCCGTTCGCGAGAGGGCGGGCGGCCGGTCTGCCGAATCCGCTGCGTGACGCGCGCAATTCGACGCAATCGGCTGTCGGCACTGCCGAAATCGACGCGAATTGCGCAATTTGGCTTCCGATAATGGTCCGGACACAACGCCGCCGGCCCGTGCGCCGCACGGGTGCGGCAGACCATGGAGGAGTCGATGCAATTCACGCAAGCGATCGTTCGCCGCCCCGCGCCGTCCTGCGGCGCGGGTCTGACCACCGCCGAACTCGGCGCGCCCGATTACGACAAGACGCTCACGCAGTTCCACGCATACTGCGACGCGCTGCGCGCGCTCGGCGTCGAGCTGACCGAATTGCCGCCGCTGGATGCGTTTCCCGATTCGCACTTCGTCGAGGACGTCGCGGTCGTCACGCCCGAATTCGCGGTGATCACGCGCCCCGGCGCGCCTGCGCGGCGCGGCGAGACCGTTCATATCGAAGCGGCGCTCGCCGCGCATCGCGACCTGCTGCCGATGCAGCAAGGCCGACTCGACGGCGGCGACGTGATGCAGGTCGGCAAGCGCTTCTTCATCGGCCTGACGAGCCGCACCGACGCGGAAGGCATCGCCGCGTTCGAGTCGCTGGTGTCGCGCCACGGCTACTCGGTCGTCGCGGTGCCGGTCGGCGCCGGCCTGCACCTGAAATCGGTCGTCAACGCGCTCGGCGACGACACGCTGCTCGTGACCGACGCACTGGCCGCGCATCCGGCGTTCGCCGACTATCGCCGGATCGCGATCTCGGCCGCCGACGAATACGCGGGCAACACGCTGCGCGTAAACGGCACGCTTATCACGCCGGCCGGTTACCCGCGCGTGCATGACGCGATCGCGTCGCTCGGGTTGCCGCTGCACGTGATCGACACGAGCGAATTCCGCAAGATGGACGGCGGCCTGACCTGCCTGTCGCTGCGGTTCTAGCCGATTGGCGCGCGGCCGCTTCGGCCGGATAATGTGGCCCCGCGCGGAACGGCAGGCGTTGCGCGCACCAGCCACGACCCGACCGGAGCGAACGCGGATGACCGACAAGAAGATGCAGCTCGACAAGATCGATCTCCGGATCCTCGACATCCTGCGTACCGACGGGCGAATGTCCTACCGGAAGCTGTCGGAACTCGTGAACCTCACGCCGCGGCCATGCCAGGCGCGCGTGGAGCGGCTCGAGGCGCTCGGCGTGATCGAAGGGTATCGCGCGGTGATCAAGGCGCCGCGCACGACCAAGCCGATCGTCGTGATCGCGCAGATCGTGCTGGCCGATCACGGGCGTTCGCAGGCGCCGTTCGAAGAGGAAATGCGCGCGAATCCGGCCGTGCTCGACTGCTGGCTCGTCAGCGGCACGTTCGATTTTCTCGTGCGGCTCGCGTGCGAGGATCTCGACGAGTACCGGCGGATCGCGAACGTGTGGCTGGAAAGCCCGCGGTTCCGGATCGAGAAGATCGTGACGACGGCCGAACTGCAGGCGATCAAGCGCAGTGTCGTGTGATGCGACCGGCCCGGCAGGGCCGGTTTCGATGCGAATGACCGGGGCAATCGATTTGCATTCCAAATCAAATCGGCTGGCCGGACCACAATCAGGGTGAACACTATGGATGCCATGCAAGCGGCGGCGGAGACGGCCGCGCCGTCCGGGACGACGCTGAAGCGCCGTCTGCAGGGCCGCCACATCGCGATGATCGCGATCGGCGGTTCGATCGGCACGGGGCTGTTCGTCGCGTCGGGCGCGTCGGTCGCGCAGGCGGGGCCGGGCGGGGCGATCGCCGCGTATCTCGCGATCGGGATCATGGTCTACTTCGTCGTCACGGGGCTCGGCGAGATGGCCGCACTGATGCCGGTATCGGGCTCGTTCGCGATCTACGGCGAGAAGTACGTCGACGAAGGCTTCGGCGTCGCGCTGGGCTGGACCTACTGGTACAGCTGGGCGGTGACGATCGCGATCGAGCTGGTCGCCGCGCAGATCGTGATGCGCTACTGGTTTCCGTCGGTGCCGGGCGTGTGGTGGGGCGCGGGCTTCCTCGTGCTGGTCTTCCTGCTCAATACGCTGTCGGTGCGCGGCTTCGGCGAATCGGAATACTGGTTCTCGCTGATCAAGGTCGTCACCGTGATCGCGTTCATCGCGGCCGGGCTGCTGATCGCGGCCGGCGTGCTGGGCGACGGGCATACCGGCAGCGGGTATGCCGGCACCGGGCATACCGTCGGCTGGCGCAACTTCACGACCGGCGACGCGCCGTTCGTCGGCGGCGTGCACGCGATGATGAGCGTCGCGCTGATCGCGGGCTTCTCGTTCCTCGGCACCGAGCTGGTCGGCATCACGGCCGGCGAATCGGAAAACCCGCGCAAGACGATTCCGCGCGCGGTGAAGCAGATCTTCTGGCGGATCATGCTGTTCTACGTGCTCGCGATCTTCGTGATCGGCCTGCTCGTGCCGTACACCGATCCGAACCTGCTGAAGAGCGACGTGACCGATGTCGGCGTGAGCCCGTTTACGCTGGTGTTCAGCCACGCGGGGTTCCCGCTCGCCGCCGGCGCGATGAATCTGGTGATCCTGACGGCCGTGTTGTCGGCCGGCAATTCCGGCACCTACGCGGCGACGCGGATGCTGTACAACCTCGCGTCGGAAGGGCGCGCGCCGGCGATGTTCGCGACGCTGTCGCCGGGCGGCGTGCCGCGCAACGCGCTGTACGCGACGATGGCCGTCGGCGGGTTGTGCTTCCTCACGTCGCTGACCAACAACCAGCGCATCTATCTGTGGCTGCTGAATACGGTCGGCATCACCGGCTTCATCGCGTGGCTCGGCATTGCGGTCTGCCATTACCGGTTCCGCAAGGGATTCCTGAAGCAGGGCTATCGTCTCGATCAGCTGCCGTATCGCGCGAAATGGTTTCCGTTCGGGCCGTTGTTCGCGATCGCGATCTGCATCGTCATTTCGCTCGGCCAGGATTACCAGGCGTTTTTCGCGGCACGCATCGACTGGATGGAAGTGCTGTCGATCTATGTGTGGATTCCGCTGTTCGTCGCGATCTGGTGGGCGTATCGCCGCGCGCGCAAGAGCCGGCTCGTGCGCTACGAGGAGATGGACATCGGGCCGTGGCTCACGCGCTCGGTCGAGGCCGTCGACGCGGCCGCCGCGCAGCACGGGCAGCCGCATTGATCCTGCGTGAAATCCGCCCGCGCGCGCACTTTCCGCGGTACGTGCCCGGCCGTTACTTGTCCAGCTCCGGATAGTGCCGGAAGATCCCCATGTCGTTGAACGGGATGCGGCGTTCCGACTCGAGGTAGCGCGCGACCGGCGGATGCTGCGCGACGCGATCGTGCAGCGCGACCAGCGCCGCGACCTTGCGCTCCGCGCGCTTCATCGCTTTCGGGAACGCGTAGCGCAGGCCCTCGATCAACTGGAACATCGTCAGGTCCGCATAGGTGAGCGCGCTGCCGGCGATATAGCCGCTCTTGTGGGGATTCTGTTCGAGCAGGCGATCGAAGTAGCCGAGGAATTTCGGCAGCCGGTTCTCGAGGAAATCGGCGGCGCGCTCGGCTGCTTCCGCTTGCTGCTCCTCGTAGTAGAGGCCGCTGCCGATCGGATGGTGGGTGTCGTGGATCTCGGTGACGAAATCGGCGGCGGTCAGCTGGATCTGGTGCACCCACAGCCGGCCGGCTTCGTCGTCAGGCGCGAGCCCGAGCCGCGCGCCGAGAAACAGCAGGATGTTCGCGGTCTGCCCGACGACCACGTCGCCGGCCTTCAGGAACGGCGGCGCGAACGGCACGCATTCGGCCTTCGCGCTGTCCATCATGCGCATCATGGCCGACACGCCCATTCCGCGCCCCGATTCGCGCGCGACGTCGACGTAATCGGCCTCGGCCGCCTCGAGCGCGAGCCGCACGTATTCGCCGCGGCCCTGGATCTCGGGCCAGTAATAGAGTTCGTATTGCATGCAAGTCTCCTGTCCGGTCGATGCGCCGGGATGCACGCATCGCGATGGCGGGGAGGGCGGCCGCGCGCCGCCCGTTGCGAATAGACAGTCTATGAGATCGAGTGCGAAATGCCAGTGGCGCCGCGTGTCATGGGCGGCGTTCGTCGCAGCCATTCGGCCGGTCTCCGGTGAATGACGACCTGCGTCGTGTCGGGGCCACGCATCGTATGCCTGCTGACGGTTCGCATGACTTGATTCGGAAATGATCATTTCCTATAATGCCGCATGGCTACGAAAATTGCAGCGAACGTTGGCAGGCCGCGAGAGTTCGATATGGATGAAGCGCTGGACGGCTTCATCCGCGTCTTTCGCGAGCGTGGCTATCATGCGACTTCTATCGGCGACCTGTCCCGGGAGACGGGGCTCACCGCCGGCAGTCTTTACAAGGCCTTTGCCGACAAGAACGCCATATTCGTTGCCGCGTTGAACCGGTACATCGATCGGCGCGTAAGCGAGCTCAACATGATCCTTGCCGATGAAAAAAACGGACGGGACAAGGTGCGAGCGCTCCTGCGCTTTTACGCGGACGTCTCGCATGGAGACGAGGGTCGAAAGGGTTGTCTGGTCGTCGCCGGCGCCATTGTTCTGAGTACGCTGGATAGCGAGATCGCCGGTATCGTCCACAAATCGATGCAGAGGATCGAGCGTCTCCTTCGCGATTTGATCAAGCAAGGGCAGGCCGATGGATCCGTCGATGCCGCGCTGAACGCGCAAGCCGCGTCGAGCTGTCTGTTTGCCATGGTGCAGGGGCTTCGAGTGGTGGGGAAGCTCGGCCAGAGCCGGAGCGACATGTCGATGCTGGTTGACGAGGCAATGCGGCTGCTCGACTAAGGTTTCTGCGTTACCGGACCGGTGACTCGATGTGAAATAGCACGCGAAACCGCGCGTGCGCGTGGTCCGGTTTCGCCGAATTGGGAAATGAGTATTTCCGAATGGAATGGCTCCCGCTGCCCCGGGGGCCATCATCGAGGACAGTCGATTCTGTAGAGAGGACGAACTTATGTACCAGCATCAATCATCCGCGGAGGCGTCGCACTTCGAGGCCGCGCCCTATTTTCGGGAAGACCCGCGGCTCGCCGGCTTTCGTCATCGGTTCGATACGGTAGACGGGGTGCGCCTTCATTTTGTCGAAGGAGGCCGCGCCGACGGCGAGACCATCGTCCTGCTCGCCGGGTTTCCGGAAAGCTGGTACGCGTGGCGGAGAATCATGCCGCTTCTCGCGGACGAATTCAGAATCGTGGCGCCGGATCTTCCCGGACAAGGCGATTCGGATCGTCCACTCGTCGGTTACGACACGCAGACCGTCGCGGCAACGCTTGCGCGCCTGCTGGAGCGGCAAAATATCGCGCGCTTTTACCTGGCCGCTCACGACGTCGGGGCGTGGGTCGCCTATCCGTTTGCCGCGATGTATC
Source organism: Burkholderia sp. KCJ3K979 (assembly GCF_016759955.1). Lineage (NCBI taxonomy): Bacteria > Pseudomonadati > Pseudomonadota > Betaproteobacteria > Burkholderiales > Burkholderiaceae > Burkholderia > Burkholderia sp. KCJ3K979. The sequence goes on along the minus strand of NZ_JACFYV010000024.1, from coordinate 7,954 downwards.
CCGATTCAGTGAAGCGATTGGCGTTGCTCGACGCGGGGATACCCGGCATCACGCTGCCCGCCGCACTGCCGATCGAGCCCGGCAACGCATGGCGCACGTGGCACTTCGCATTTCATGCTGTCGCCGACCTGCCGGAGACGTTGATTGCCGGCAAGGAGCGCGAGTATCTCGATTGGTTCTTGCGTCGCAAGGCGGCCAATCCCGAGTCGTTCTCCGACGCGGATGTCGACGAGTATCTCCGGGTGTTCACCCGGGACGGCGGGTTGCGAGCGGGGCTGGCCTTCTACCGGGCCGTGTCGGAGTCGTCGGCGCAGAACCGCAAGCTGCAGGCGCTGGGGAAGCTGAAGATGCCCGTGCTCGCCGTCAGTGCGGATCAGGGATCCATACCCGACATGGCGGGGCCGCTTGAACATGTCGCGGAACAGGTGACGGCTGCGACGATCGCGTATAGCGGGCATTTCATTCCCGAGGAGCAACCGCAGGCGCTGGCGCGCGAGTTGCGCAATTTCTTCCGTTAGCACGCCGCCGCGAGTCGATAGCGATGCCCTGGGCGGCCTGCGGCGGTCGAGAAATCGCGCCGCGCAAGCCAGCATGGGTGCGGCGCACGGATGCGTCGCACGCGTGGGCGCGTTTGGCCGGGTTGCGCATCGCTCGCGACAACCTGCGCCAAGTGCGTATGCCGACGGCGCGACTTGTCCGCGTCCGGCCGCCGCGCTTGCCGGGTAATGCTTATCCGGGTATCGCCTGTACCACCCAACTCACTGTTTTTATTCACTTTTTTCGTTATCGTGGTACTCCGCGGGCCGATTTTGCGTGGCATAATCGACCACATCCGCAAGGCTTGTAGTCACAACGACCCCGCATACCCATGGCACAGACTCTCTACGACAAACTGTGGAACACCCACGTGGTCCACACCGAGGAAGACGGCACGACCCTGCTCTACATCGACCGTCAGCTGCTGCATGAAGTCACGAGCCCGCAGGCGTTCGAAGGGCTGAAGATCGCGCAGCGTCCGGTGTGGCGCATCAGCGCGAACCTGGCCGTGTCGGACCACAACGTGCCGACGACGGACCGCAGCCACGGCATTGCCGATCCCGTCTCGAAGCTGCAGGTCGACACGCTCGATTCGAATTGCGACGCATTCGGCATCACGCAGTTCAAGATGAACGACGTGCGCCAGGGCATCGTCCACATCATCGGGCCGGAGCAGGGCGCGACGCTGCCGGGCATGACGATCGTGTGCGGCGATTCGCATACGTCGACGCACGGCGCGTTCGGCGCGCTCGCGCACGGCATCGGCACGTCGGAAGTCGAGCACGTGCTCGCGACGCAGACCCTGCTGCAGAAGAAGAGCAAGAACATGTTCGTGAAGGTCGAGGGCGCACTGCCGCGCGGCTGTACCGCGAAGGACATCGTGCTCGCGATCATCGGCAAGATCGGCACCGCGGGCGGTACGGGCTACGCGATCGAATTCGGCGGCTCGACCATTCGCGCGCTGACGATGGAAGGCCGCATGACCGTCTGCAACATGGCGATCGAGGCCGGCGCGCGCGCAGGCATGGTCGCGGTGGACGACACGACGATCGACTACCTGAAGGGCCGTCCGTTCGTGCCGACCGGCGCGGAATGGGATCAGGCCGTCGAATACTGGCGGCAGTTCAAGTCGGACGACGGCGCGCAGTTCGACCGCGTGGTCGAGCTGAACGCGGCCGAGATCGTTCCGCAGGTCACGTGGGGCACGTCGCCGGAAATGGTCACGTCGATCGACGGTCGCGTGCCCGACCCCGAGCGCGAGAAGGATCCGGTCAAGCGCGACGCGATGGAGCGCGCGCTGGCATACATGGCGCTCGAGCCGAACACGCCGATCGAATCGATCAAGGTCGACAAGATCTTCATCGGCTCGTGCACGAACGCACGGATCGAGGACATCCGCGCGGCCGCGTACGTCGTGAAGAAGCTGAACCGTCGCGTCGCGTCGAACGTGCGGCTCGCGATGGTCGTGCCGGGCTCGGGCCTCGTGAAGGCGCAGGCCGAGCGCGAAGGGCTCGACAAGGTGTTCACCGATGCGGGCTTCGAATGGCGCGAGCCGGGCTGCTCGATGTGCCTCGCGATGAACGCCGACCGGCTCGAGCCGGGCGAGCGCTGCGCGTCGACGTCGAACCGCAACTTCGAAGGCCGGCAGGGCGCGGGCGGTCGCACGCACCTCGTGAGCCCCGCGATGGCGGCGGCCGCGGCGATCGAAGGTCACTTCGTCGACATTCGCCAGCTGGGGTAACACGTGACGGCATCGAAGGTCATCGCGCGGCTGGTTGCCGCGCTGGCGCTGGCGGGGCTGGGCTTCGGCCTCGCGGGGTGCAATACCGTCCGAGGCTTCGGGGAAGACGTCAATGCCGCCGGCAGCGCACTGAAGCGCGCCGCGGAGTGACGTTTCCCGCCGAGAATTTGTCGATGTGCGCCGGCTGAATGCCGGCCCTTCAACCGGATAGACGGATCATGGAAAAATTCACTGTACATACCGGCGTCGTGGCGCCGCTCGATCGCGAGAACGTCGACACCGACGCGATCATCCCGAAGCAGTTCCTGAAGTCGATCAAGCGCACGGGCTTCGGTCCGAACGCATTCGACGAGTGGCGCTATCTCGATCACGGCGAGCCGGGCCAGGACAACTCGAAGCGTCCGCTGAACCCGGACTTCGTGCTGAACCAGCCGCGCTACCAGGGCGCATCGGTGCTGCTTGCACGCAAGAACTTCGGCTGCGGCAGCTCGCGCGAGCACGCGCCGTGGGCGCTGCAGCAGTACGGCTTCCGCGCGATCATCGCGCCGAGCTTCGCCGACATCTTCTTCAACAACTGCTACAAGAACGGGCTGCTGCCGATCGTGCTGACCGAGCAGCAGGTCGATCACCTGTTCAACGAGACGGTGGCGTTCAACGGCTTTCAACTGACGATCGACCTCGACGCGCAGGTCGTGCGCGCGGGCGACGGCCGCGAGTATCCGTTCGAGATCGCCGCGTTCCGCAAGTACTGCCTGCTGAACGGCTTCGACGACATCGGCCTCACGCTGCGCCACGCGGACAAGATCCGCCAGTTCGAAGCCGAGCGGCTCGTGAAGCAGCCGTGGCTCAACACCAAGCTGGTCGGCTGATCGCGCGTGGCGGGCGGGCGCGCCGTGCGTGCGCTCGCCGGCCTGCCTCCATAACAATCTACCCAGTCAGGAATTTCGCATGAAGATTGCAGTGCTGCCCGGCGACGGCATCGGTCCGGAAATCGTCAATGAAGCGGTGAAGGTGCTGAACGCACTCGACGAGAAGTTCGAACTCGAACAGGCGCCGGTCGGCGGCGCGGGCTACGAGGCGAGCGGCCATCCGCTGCCCGACGCGACGCTGGCGCTCGCGAAGCAGGCCGACGCGATCCTGTTCGGCGCGGTCGGCGACTGGAAGTACGACTCGCTGGAGCGCGCGCTGCGCCCCGAGCAGGCGATTCTCGGGCTGCGCAAGCACCTCGAGCTGTTCGCGAACTTCCGCCCGGCGATCTGCTATCCGCAGCTCGTCGATGCGTCGCCGTTGAAGCCGGAACTCGTCGCGGGCCTCGACATCCTGATCGTGCGCGAACTGAACGGCGACATCTACTTCGGCCAGCCGCGCGGCGTGCGTGCGGCGCCGGACGGCCCGTTCGCCGGCGAGCGCGAAGGCTTCGACACGATGCGCTATTCGGAGCCGGAAGTGCGCCGCATCGCGCACGTCGCGTTCCAGGCCGCGCAAAAGCGCGCGAAGAAGCTGCTGTCGGTCGACAAGTCGAACGTGCTGGAAACGTCGCAGTTCTGGCGCGACATCATGATCGACGTGTCGAAGGAATACGCGGACGTCGAGCTGTCGCACATGTACGTCGACAACGCGGCGATGCAGCTCGCGAAGGCGCCGAAGCAGTTCGACGTGATCGTCACGGGCAACATGTTCGGCGACATCCTGTCGGATGAAGCGTCGATGCTGACGGGTTCGATCGGCATGCTGCCGTCGGCATCGCTCGACAAGCACAACAAGGGGCTGTACGAGCCGTCGCACGGTTCGGCGCCGGACATCGCGGGCAAGGGCATCGCGAACCCGCTCGCGACGATCCTGTCGGCCGCGATGCTGCTGCGCTACTCGCTGAATCGCGCGGAGCAGGCCGATCGCATCGAGCGGGCGGTGAAAACGGTGCTCGAACAGGGTTATCGCACGGGCGACATCGCGACGCCGGGCTGCAAGCAGGTCGGCACGGCGGCGATGGGCGACGCGGTGGTCGCGGCGCTGTAAGCGGACGGAAATGAAGTCCGGTAATTAAGATGAAAAGGGCGCGAACGGGCCGGAAAAATCGGCCGGTTCGCGCACCGTTGGCCGTTGTGCGGGCCAGCGGCTTTGTGTAGACTCGAACGATGGCGCTGATTTCCCTGATCTCCCCGGTCCTGAAACTCCACGGCAACACTGCCCGTGCGGGTGCGCGCGCCATCGTCATCACGAAAACCATTACCACGAAAACGATCATTAAACGCTGATCGCCGTCGTGCCCGCCTGTTTCCCCGCGCGGTCACGCGGGGACGGAAATGGCGGGGAAGCTCCATTCAAGCAAAGGGTTAGTCATGAACGTAGGTCTCGTAGGTTGGCGCGGCATGGTCGGCAGCGTCCTGATGCAGCGCATGCAGGAAGAGGGCGATTTCGACCTGATCGAACCGGTGTTCTTCAGCACCAGCAACACGGGCGGCAAGGCGCCGTCGTTCGCGAAAAACGAGACCACGCTCAAGGACGCGACCAACGTCGACGAGCTGAAGAAGTGCGACGTGATCATCACGTGCCAGGGCGGCGACTACACGAACGACGTGTTCCCGAAGCTGCGCGCGGCCGGCTGGAACGGCTACTGGATCGACGCGGCATCGTCGCTGCGGATGCAGGACGACGCGGTCATCATCCTCGATCCGGTCAACCTCGACGTGATCAAGGATGCGCTGGTCAAGGGCACGAAGAACTTCATCGGCGGCAACTGCACGGTCAGCCTGATGCTGATGGCGCTCGGCGGCCTGTTCCGCGAGAACCTCGTCGACTGGATCACGGCGATGACCTACCAGGCCGCATCGGGCGCGGGCGCGCAGAACATGCGCGAGCTGCTGTCGCAGATGGGCACGCTGAACGGCGCGGTGCAGGAACAGCTCGCCGATCCGGCGTCCGCGATCCTCGACATCGACCGTCGCGTGCTGGCCGCGATGAACAGCGACGCGATGCCGACGAGCCACTTCGGCGTGCCGCTGGCCGGTTCGCTGATTCCGTGGATCGACAAGGATCTCGGCAACGGGATGTCGAAGGAAGAGTGGAAGGGCGGCGCGGAAACCAACAAGATCCTCGGCAAGCCGGCGATGGGCGAGCCGGGTTCGATCCCGGTCGATGGCCTGTGCGTGCGGATCGGCGCGATGCGCTGCCACTCGCAGGCGCTGACGATCAAGCTGAAGAAGGACGTGCCGCTCGACGAAATCAACGGCATCCTCGCATCGGCGAACGACTGGGTGAAGGTCGTGCCGAACGAGCGTGAAGCGTCGATGCGCGACCTGTCGCCGGCGAAGATCACCGGCACGCTGTCGGTGCCGGTCGGCCGCCTGCGCAAGCTCGCGATGGGCGGCGAATACCTGTCGGCGTTCACGGTCGGCGACCAGCTGCTGTGGGGCGCGGCCGAGCCGCTGCGCCGCATGCTGCGCATCCTGCTCGACAAGTAAGCACGCTGGCGGTCCGGCCCGCGGGCCGCGCTGCACGATACGACGCGCCGCGTCGGCCTTGGGATTCAGGGTCGGCGCGGCGCATTTTTCATGGGCGGTCGTTCAGCGCAGGTTCAGCAGCGTCTGGTCGACGGCCTGCTGAGTCTTGATCGTCTGCGCATTCGCCTGGTAATTGCGCTGCGCGGTGATCAGGTTCACGAGCTCGGTCGTCAGGTTGACGTTCGAGTTTTCGAGCGCGCTACCCTGCAGCGTGCCGTGGTTCGTGCTGCCCGGAGCTGAGACCTGCGGCACGCCCGACGCGGCCGTTTCCGCATACTGGTTGCCGCCGATGTTCACGAGCCCGTTCGGGTTGTTGAAGTTCGCGAGCGCGATCAGGCCGAGCACCGCGCTCTGGCCGTTCGAATAGTTGCCGGTGAGCTTGCCGTCGGTGCCGATCGAGAACGTCGTCAGCGTGCCGCTCGCGAAGCCGTCCTGCGCGAGATTGCTCACACCGTCCTTGCCGCCGTACTGCGTCGTGCCGCCGAGGTCGAGCGTCAGGTTCTGCGGATTGGCGCCGCCCGTCGTGCTCGGGATCGAGAACGCGAACTGGCCGAGGCTCGGCGTCGGCTGGCCGGTCGCGGCCGACGTCGTCGAGCTGAGCCGGCCCGACGCATCGAACGTGACGGTGCCGAGATTCGTCGGCGTCTGGCCCTGCACGCCCGCGTAGGCCTGCCACGTGCCGGCCGCGCCCTTCGCGAAGTACATCGTGACCTGTTGCGAGCCGCCGAGCGTGTCGTAGACCTGGATCGACGAGTTGTAGTTGTACGTCGTGTTGTCGGTCGCGTTGAACGGCGTCTTGGCCGGCACCTTGTCCTGCGCGTTCAGGTTGAACTGGCCGGTGATCCTGCTCGTCGCGCGCGGTGCGATGTTGCTGGTCGGCGCCTGCAGCGGCACGGTCTGCGCGGTGTTGATCACGCCGCCGGCGCCTGCCGCATAGCCCATCAGGTTGCGGCCTTGCGCGTCGACGATCGCGCCGTTCTTGTCGCGGTGGAACGTGCCGTCGCGCGAGTACGTGGTCACGCCGTTGCTCGACATCTGGAAAAAACCGTTGCCGTTGATTGCAACGTCGAGCGACGACTTCGTCGAATTGATCGTCCCCTGGCCGAAATTCTGCTGCACCGACGCGAGCCGCGTGCCGATGCCGATCTGCGTGTTGACCGACGTCGCGACCGAATTCGCGTACATGTCGGCGAAGTTCGCGCGTCCCTGCTTGAAGCCGACCGTGTTTGCGTTCGCGATGTTGTTGCCGATGACGTCGAGATTGCTCGACGCCCCGGCCAACCCGCTCAAACCCTGCTGATAGCCCATGTTCGTCCCCGTAACGAGCTCGTGAGTGAATGCAGTCGTGCGACTGCGCGATGACCCTCCGGTACTTCACGGCATCAGTCCGACCGCGTGCTGCTGTCTTTCCGGCATGGGCGGGCGCGAGGTCGAAATGTGCCGATTCCTGTTTGAAGGCGATCGTATCGACGGCGGTTATCAGGTCTGTGTAATTTTGTGTAATGCAATTGAATTGATGCAGAAACGATCGCTTTTGTATGAGTAATGGATCGTGCGGAAGGGGTGAAAGCCTTACGGGGCGGGGCTTTGGCGGTGTGAATTCTCATTTCTCCGATAAGAGGGGGAAATTGCCTTCTTAACGACGAATTGGAATCGATCGGGATGGGATTGATCGCCGGTCGAGATTTGTTTTGATTGTGCGGCTGGTCATTCATTAACGGCGGGCGGGATGGATTGTTGAGGAAACGCTTGCGATTCTGTTGCTCGGGTCCTTCGGAGGATGTCCGCTGAGCGCCACAAGGCCGTGTCATTCGAGTGGGGCGCGAGTCTGCCGTGAGACGGCTTTCGACTGCGGCAAGCAGGTTCATTTTTACGGGTTGGATACATGGACTGCGACACGCGCACCCGCTCGACATGAGCGCCCGCCCGCGCCCGGCGGCACCTGCCGGCGACGAATTCGGCCGGAACCCGATCGCGTGAAGTAAACTACGCGGTTACGACGCACAGACCCGCCGAAAGCGTCGCGTTTCGCGCGACGCTTTTGCATTTCTGCAGCCATTTTATTGACGCTTCCAACCGCGAATCCGAGCCGCGCCCGCGCGCGGCGATAGAGCCAACGATGTCCCGAATTTCCTTGTTTCCGCGTCAGTCCCGCCTGTCGCGCGCCGTGCGTGGC
>NZ_JACFYV010000249.1:0-9049 GCF_016759955.1 Burkholderia sp. KCJ3K979 | reverse complement strand
TTCGAGCACGTTGCGCAGCTCGCGGATGTTGCCGGGCCACGCATACGCATCGAGGCACGCACGCGCGCGCTCGGTCAGCGTGAATGGCCGTGCATTCGCGTCGCCCGCGTTGCCGCGCGCGTTTGCGATCCGCCGCAGGATCGATTCGGCCAGCAGCGCGACGTCGCCCTGCCGTTCGCGCAGCGCCGGCAGCGGAATCGGAAACGCGTTTATCCGGTAGTAAAGATCCTGCCGGAACCGGCCGTCGTCGATCATCTCGCGCAGCGGCTTGTGCGTGGCCGCGACCAGCCGGAAATCGGCGCGCAGCGCTTCGACGCCGCCGACGCGCCGGAACGTGCCCGATTCGATCAGCCGCAGCAGCTTCACCTGCATCGGCAGCGGCACGTCGCCGATCTCGTCGAGAAACAGCGTGCCGCCCTGCGCGGTTTCGACGAGGCCCGGCTTGCGCTGGTTCGCGCCCGTGAACGCGCCTTTCTCGTAGCCGAACAGTTCGCTCTCGAACAGCGTCTCGGCGATCCCCGAGCAATCGACGACGACGAACGGCCCCATCGCGCGGTCGCTCGCCTCGTGCAGCGCGCGGGCGAACAACTCCTTGCCGGTGCCCGATTCACCGAGCAGCAACACCGGCAGCGTCGACGGCGCCACGCGCTGCAGCGCGCCGAGCGCCGCGTTGAACGCATCGGAGCCGCCGACGAGCCCTTCCGCGCTCGGCTGCGCCGATGCGCTGCGCACGGTCGTCAGCCGCTCGACGTACGCGATCACGTTGCCGTGTGCATCGAAGATCGGCCGCAGCTCGACGTCGACATGCTCGGGGCCGCGCGGCGTGTGATGGATGTGCAGCACGCGGTTCAGCCCGCGCGACTCGAGCGCCTGCTTCATCGGGCAATGCTCGCCGGCCTGGTCGCACGGCACGTCGTAGTGATGCGACACCTGGAAACAGTGCCGGCCCACGTGCTCGACGCCGGCCACGCCGAACTGGCGCCGGTACGCATCGTTCGCCGCGAGGATGCGGTAGTCGGGGTCGACCACGATCATCGGCTGCGGGTCCTGCTCGAGATACGCGACGAGTGCGTGGACGTCCGGCATCGCGTCGCGGCGCGGAACAGGGACGATCGGGATGGTGTCGTGCGGATTCATGCGGCGGCTCGCTCGGCGAAGGGGCGCCCGGACGGACTGCCAGGCTGGCTGCCAATTCTGCCACGACACTGCCAGCTGTGGCAGTCCCCGTCTGCCGCCGGATGTCGCCGCCACATCATCAGGGCCGCCGACGCCCCGAAAACCCGTGCTGAATCAAGCCCCTGCCACATCGGCGGATGCTGCGCCGCAGACTGGCACGCTTCTTGAAGTAAAGGTCCCGATTGCAGATGCAGAACCCGATCGAGGACACTCCGTGAGCAACGCCCCCGCCCTGTCGGTCGAAGGTTTTTTCGACCCGGCGACCCACACCGTCAGCTATCTGCTGCTCGATACCGCGAGCCGCGCATGCGCGCTGATCGACAGCGTGCTCGACTACGACCCGAAATCCGGCCGCACGCGCACCGCGAGCGCCGACCGGCTGATCGCGCGCGTCGCCGAACTCGGCGCGACCGTGCACTGGCTGCTGGAGACGCATGTGCATGCCGACCACCTGTCGGCTGCGCCCTACCTGAAAGCACGGGTCGGCGGCCAGATCGCGATCGGTTCGCACGTGCGCCGCGTGCAGCACGTGTTCGGCACGCTGTTCAACGCAGGGCCGGGCTTTGCGGAAGACGGCCGCCAGTTCGACCGGCTCGTCGACGACGGCGACACGCTCGCGCTCGGCGCGCTGACGATCCGCGCGCTGCACACGCCGGGCCACACGCCCGCGTGCATGACCTACTGCGTGGACGACGCGACGCAGCGCGCGGCGTTCGTCGGCGACACGCTGTTCATGCCCGACTACGGCACGGCCCGCTGCGACTTCCCCGGCGGCGATGCGCGCACGCTGTACCGTTCGATCGCGCGGGTGCTCGCGCTGCCGCCCGACACGCGACTGTACCTGTGCCACGACTACCAGCCGGGTGGCCGCGACGTGCAGTTCGTGACGACCGTCGCCGAGCAGCGCCGCGCGAACGTGCACGTGAAGGACGGCGTGAGCGAGGACGATTTCGTCGCGATGCGCACCGCGCGCGACGCGACGCTCGACATGCCCGTGCTGATGCTGCCGTCCGTGCAGGTCAACATGCGCGCCGGCCACCTGCCCGAGCCCGAGGACAACGGCGTGCGCTACCTGAAGATTCCGCTCGACGCGATCTGAGCGCCTGCACCCCACCGAGAACCCCGACATGACCACCATCCGCAAGCTGACCGACACGCTGTCGGTCTCGCCGCAGATCGCGGCCGCCGACCTGCCCGCGCTTCATGCGGCGGGCATCCGCGCGATCATCTCCAACCGGCCCGACGGCGAAGGCGCCGACCAGCCGACCGTCACCGAGATCCGCGCGGCCGCCGCGCCGCTCGGTATCGACGTGCATTACCTGCCGGTCGATACCGGCAAGGTGACCGACGACCAGGCTGCGCAGTTCGGCGCGCTCGTCGCGTCGCTCGACGGGCCTGTGCTCGCGTACTGCCGCAGCGGCACGCGCTCGGCCACGCTGTGGGCGCTGTCGCAGGCGGGGCTGCATCCGCTGGACGACCTCGTCGCCACCGCCGGCGCGGCCGGCTACGACCTGAGCGCGCTTGCATCGCGTGTCACGCAAAACAGCCACCACACGGCGCCGGCCGTCGACGCACGACACGACATCGTGATCGTCGGCGCGGGTGCCGCCGGCATCGCGGTCGCGTCGAGCCTGCTCGCGCGCGACGCGTCGCTCGACATCGCGGTGATCGATCCCGCCGACGTCCACTATTACCAGCCCGGCTGGACGATGGTCGGCGCGGGCGTGTTCCAGCCCGGCACCACCGCGCGGCCGATGACCGACGTGCTGCCGCGCAGCGTGCACCGCATCCGGGCCGCCGTCGCGGGCTTCGAGCCCGACGCGCACGTCGTGGTGCTCGACGGCTGCCGGCGCATCGGTTATCGCAAGCTCGTCGTGTGCCCGGGGCTCAAGCTCGACTGGCACGCGATCGACGGCCTCGCCGACACGCTCGGCCGCAACGGCGTCACGTCGAACTATCGCTACGATCTCGCGCCGTACACGTGGGAGCTCGTGCGCGCGTTCCGCGGCGGCAATGCGCTCTTCACGCAGCCGCCGATGCCGATCAAGTGCGCGGGCGCGCCGCAAAAGGCGATGTACCTGTCGTGCGATCACTGGCGGCGCACGGGGCGCCTCGACGCCGCGAACGTCGAATTCCTGAATGCGGGCGGCGCGTTGTTCGGCGTCGCCGATTACGTACCCGCGCTGATGGAGTACGTGGAAAGCTACGACATCGCGCTGTCGTTCGGCCACAACCTCGTCGCGATCGACGGGCCCGCGCGCCGTGCGACGTTCTCGCACGCGCTGCCCAACGGCGGCAAGGAAACCGTCGAGCGGTCGTTCGACATGATCCACGTCGTGCCGCCGCAGAAGGCGCCCGATTTCGTGCGTGCGAGCCCGCTCGCCGACGCGGCCGGCTGGATCGACGTCGATCCGGCGACGCTGCGCCACAAGCAGTTCGAGGACATCTACGCGCTCGGCGACGTCACCAACACGACCAATGCGAAAACGGCCGCGGCTGCCCGCAAGCAGGCGCCCGTCGTCGCGCACAACCTGCTCGCATCGCTCGGCCGCGCGTACGGCGACGCCGCCTACGACGGCTACGGCTCGTGCCCGCTCACCGTCGAGCGCGGCAAGATCGTGCTCGCCGAATTCCTGTACGGCGGCAAGGTCGCGCCGACCTTCCCCGCGTGGCTCATCGACGGCAAACGCCCGTCGCGGCTCGCGTGGCTGCTCAAGGAGCGCGTGCTGCCGCCGCTCTACTGGAAGGCGATGCTCAAGGGCCGCGAATGGCTCGCGAAGCCCGCGATCGCCCGTTGACCGGAGCACGATGACGTCATGCTGATTTCCCTCGTACTCGGCGGCTTCGTCGGCGCCGTGCTCGGTTTGACCGGCGCCGGCGGCGGCATTCTCGCGGTGCCCGCGCTCGTCGTCGGGATGAGCTGGCCGATGCAGCAGGCCACGCCGGTCGCGCTCGTCGCGGTGGCGGGCAGCGCCGCGCTCGGCGCGCTCGAAGGTTTTCGCCGCGGGCTCGTGCGCTACCGCGCGGCGCTGCTGATGGCCGTGGCCGGCGTGCCGCTGACCACGCTCGGCGTGCGGCTCGCGCACGTGCTGCCGCAGCGCCTGCTGCTCACGCTGTTCGCGCTGACGATGCTGGTCGTCGCCGCTCGCCTGCTGCGACAGGCACTGCGGCGGCAGGCGGCCGATACGGACGCGTCGCCGCTATGCGTCGGCCGCGTGAATCCCGATACGGGCCGGCTCGTGTGGTCGTGGCCCGTGGGCATCGCGCTGGCGTCGACCGGCGCGGTCACGGGCTTGATGACGGGGTTGCTCGGCGTCGGCGGCGGCTTCGTGATCGTGCCGATGCTGCGCAAGTTCACGAACGTGTCGATGCATGGCGTGGTCGCGACGTCGCTGATGGTGATCGCGCTGGTCGGCACCGGCGGCGTGCTTGCAACGCTCGTGTCGGGCACGCGCGCGCCGCTCGACGTGACGCTGTGGTTCACCGTCGCGACCGCGCTCGGCATGGCCGCCGGCCGCGGTGCGTCGCGCCACCTCGCCGCACGCCATGTGCAGGCCGGTTTCGCGGCCGTGCTCGTGTGTGTCGCGCTCGGCTTGCTGGCCAAGGCGGCGTTCGGCGCATGAACGACGGCGACGCGCCGGCGATCGTTACGCGCCGCCAAAACAAAACGCCCGGGCCGACTCGTCGTCGGCACCGGGCGTTTTTCATGATGGCCGCAATCGGCGTGTCAGGCCGCGAACCCCGCCAGCCGCTTGCGCTCCTGACGCAGCATCACGAAGTTCGCGATCACGACGCCGGCCGTCACCGCGATGATGAACAGCGTCGCGAGCGCGTTCATCTCCGGGTTCAGGCCGAGGCGCACGCGCGAGAACACGACGAGCGGCAGCGTCGTCGAGCCGGGGCCCGACAGGAACGCCGACAGCACGAGATCGTCGATCGACAGCGTGAACGACAGCAGCCAGCCCGCGATCAGCGCCTGCGAGATCAGCGGCAGCGTGATCGTGAAGAACACCTTCAGCGGCGTCGCGCCGAGATCGAGCGCGGCTTCTTCCAGCGACGGGTTCAGCTCGCGCACGCGCGACTGCACGATGATCGCGACGTACGAGATGCACAGCATCACGTGGCCGAGCCAGATCGTGAACACGCCGCGCTCGGCCGGCCAGCCGATCCACTTCGCCAGCTCGATGAACAGCAGCAGCAGCGAGATCCCCTGGATCACCTCGGGAATCACGAGCGGCGCGTTGATCATCCCGCTGAACAGTGCGAAGCCGCGAAAGCGCCCCATCCGCGCGAGCACGAAGCCGGCCCACGTGCCGATGAACACCGACGCGAACGCGGTCAGCACGCCGATCTTCAGCGACAGCCACGCGGCCGTCAGCAGCTCGTCGTCCTCGACGAGCGCCGCGTACCAGCGGAACGAGAAGCCCGACCACACGGTGACGAGCTTCGACTCGTTGAACGAATAGACGATCAGGCTGATGATCGGGATGTACAGGAACGCAAAGCCGACGAACAGCGCCGCGAACTGCAGGTAGCGATTCGGCTTCATCGACGGCCTCCCTGTTCCTTCGCCTGGAAGTGCTGGAACATCGCCATCGGCACGAGCAGCAGCAGCACCATCGCGCAGGTCACGGCAGACGCCATCGGCCAGTCCGCGTTGTTGAAGAACTCGTTCCACATCACGCGGCCGATCATCAGCGTATTCGCGCCGCCGAGCAGCTCCGGAATCACGTACTCGCCGACCGCCGGGATGAACACCAGCAGGCTACCCGCGATGATGCCGTTCTTCGACAGCGGCAGCGTGATCTGCACGAACGCCTTCCACGGCTTCGCGCCGAGGTCGTAAGCGGCTTCGAGCAGGCGCAGGTCCATCTTCACGAGGTGCGCATAGAGCGGCATCACGAGGAACGGCAGGTACGAATACACCATCCCGATGTACACCGCGTAATTCGTGCGGTACAGCTCGATCGGCGTATGCGTGAGCCCGATCCACATCAGGAAGTTGTTCAGGAGCCCGTTGTTCTTCAGGATGCCGATCCACGCATATACGCGGATCAGGAACGACGTCCAGAACGGCAGCATCACGCCCATCATCAGCAGGTTGCGGGTGGCCGGGTTCGAGCGTGCGATGTAGTACGCCATCGGGTAGCCGAGCAGCAAGCACAGCAACGTCGTGATCGCGGCGACCCACACCGAGTTTACGTAGGTCGCGAAATACAGGCTGTCCGTGAACAGGAACGCGTAGTGCGACAGGTTCAGCGCGATGTGCACGACGCCGTCCGCGTACGACGCGAGCTCCGTATACGGCGGGATACCGAGCTGCAGCTCCGCGAAGCTGATCTTCACGACCAGCACGAACGGCACGAGGAAGAACAGCACGAGCCACGTGAACGGCCCGGCCACGACCGCCGTGGCGCCCGTCAGGTTGAAGCGCCGCACCGGCCACTCGAGCAGGGACTTGAACGCGTTCATGACGTCAGCACCACGCCGGCGGTCGCGCTCCAGCGCACGTAGATCTCGTCGCCGAGCGCCGGCGTGTCGAGTTCGGAAATCGCGAGGCTCGACACGTTCGCGATCACCGTCTTGCCGCCGTCGAGCCTCACGTGATACAGCGAATAGCCGCCCATGTACGCGACGTTGCTGATCCGGCCGCGCGCCCAGTTGAACGCGCCTTCGGGCGGCTTGCGCGTGAGCGCGATCCGCTCGGGGCGCACCGACACGGTAACCGGCATCCCGAGCGGGCCCGAGATCCCGTGGCTCACGTACAGCCGGCTCGGCAGTTCCGGCGATTCGATGTACACGTGATCGGGCTCGTCCTCGACCGTCACGCCGTCGAACAGGTTCGTCGAGCCGATGAATTCGGCCGAGAAGCGGCTGTTCGGGTATTCGTACACTTCGTTCGGCGAGCCGATCTGCACGATCTGGCCTTCGCTCATCACCGCCAGGCGGTTCGCCATCGTCATCGCCTCTTCCTGGTCGTGCGTGACCATGATGCAGGTGACGCCGACCTTGTTCAGGATGTTGACGAGCTCGATCTGCGTGCGCTGGCGAATCTGCTTGTCGAGCGCGGACATCGGCTCGTCGAGCAGCAGCAGCTTCGGGCGCTTGACCAGCGAGCGGGCCAACGCAACACGCTGCTGCTGGCCGCCGGAGAGTTGATGCGGCTTGCGCTTCGCGTACTTGCCCATCTGCACGAGTTCGAGCGCGGATGCGACGCGCGCCTTCAGCTCGGCCTTCGGCGTGCCTTCCTGCTTCAGCCCGAACGCGACGTTCGACTCGACCGACATGTGCGGGAACAGCGCATACGACTGGAACATCATGTTCACGGGCCGCTTGTACGGCGGCATCTGCGCGAGGTCCTCGCCGTCGATCAGGATCTTGCCCGACGTGACCGTCTCGAGGCCCGCGAGCATCCGCAGCAACGTCGACTTGCCGCAGCCCGAGCTGCCAAGCAGCGCGAACAGCTCGCCCTGGCGCACGGTCAGGTTGACGCTGCGCACGGCTTCGGTGTCGCCGAATTTCTTGACGACGTCGACGATCTGGACAAAGTTCTCGGCGCGCGCATCGGCGCCGGAGGAGGAAACGGAGAACGGCGCGCCCGCGACCGGCGCGCCCGACTGGCTATTCATGATGTGCTGCTTCTCTCCTGCGTTAGACGAACAAAGCCCCCGGGGGCACCAGGGGCTTCATGACTGCTGATTCACTTCGGCTCGCGTCAGCGGCCCGACTTCAGCTCGGTCCACAGACGCGTCTGCAGACGCTGGATTTCGGGCGGCAGCGGCTTGAGCAGGAACAGCGTCTTCACGACGTCGGCCGGCGGGTAGACGGCCGGATCGTTCGCGACGTCGGGCCGCACGTACTTGCGTGCCTCGGCGTTGGCGCTCGGGTAGTACACCGCGTTGGTGATCGCCGCGTGCACCTTCGGATCCTCGATGTAGTTGATCCACTGCAGCGCGGCTTCCTTGTTCTTCGCATCCTTCGGGATCGCCATCACGTCGAACCACACCGGCGCGCCGCCCTTCGGAATGTAGTACTCGATCTTGTACGGCTTCTTCGCCTCGATCGCGCGATGCTTCGCGATCACGACGTCGCCCGACCAGCCGAACGCGAAGCAGATGTCGCCGCCGACCAGGTCGTTGATGTAGCCCGACGAGTTGAATTGCGTGATGTATGGACGGATCTTCTTCAGCACGTCCATCGCGGCCTTGTAGTCGGCCGGGTTCGTGCTCATCGGGTCCTTGCCGATGTAGTGCAGCGCCGCCGCGAACATCTGGTCGGGCGCGTCGAGCACCGACACGCCGCAGGTCTTCAGCTTCGCGAGGTTTTCCGGCTTGAACAGGATGTCCCAGTTGTCGAGCGGCACCTTGCCGAGCGCCTGCTGCGCCTTCGTCAGGTTGTACGCGAGGCCGGTCGTGCCGTACGCCCAGGGCACCGAGTACTTGTTGCCCGGGTCCGCGCCGGCGACGAGCGCCATCAGTTGCGGATCGAGATACTTGAGGTTCGGCAGCTTCGACTTGTCGAGCGGCGCGAAGATGCCGGCGGCGATCTGCTTGCCCGCGTAGTTGCTGGTCGGCACGACGATGTCGTAGCCCGAGCTGCCCGTCAGCAGCTTCGCCTGCAGCGTGTCGTCGCTGTCGTAGTTGTCGTAGCGGACCTTGACGCCCGCCTGCTTCTCGAAGTTCGGGATCGTGTCCTTCGCAATGTAGTCCGACCAGTTATAGATATTGAGCTGCGTATCCTTCGCCGCCGCCGCCGACGCACCCACGCACAGCGCGAGCGCTGCGAACCGGCCCACTACCTTTGCTTTCATCCCGTTCTCCCTCCGGCCGGACACGTTGCCCGGCTGCCGTCTGCCTCGTCATGGCGGCGCATT
>NZ_JACFYV010000248.1:0-9114 GCF_016759955.1 Burkholderia sp. KCJ3K979 | reverse complement strand
CGTCGCCGCACGTGCTGCCGGGCTCGCGCGACGGCTTCCGGATGGGCGACGCGAAGCTGGTCGACACGATGATCGTCGACGGCCTGTGGGACGTGTACAACCAGTACCACATGGGCATCACGGCGGAAAACGTCGCGAAGGAATACGGGATCACGCGCGAAGAGCAGGACGCATTCGCGGCGCTGTCGCAGAACAAGGCGGAAGCCGCGCAGAAGGCCGGCCGTTTCAATGACGAGATCGTGCCGGTGTCGATCCCGCAACGCAAGGGCGAGCCGCTGCAGTTCGCGACCGACGAGTTCGTGCGTCACGGCGTGACGGCGGAGTCGCTCGCCGGGCTGAAGCCGGCGTTCTCGAAGGACGGCTCGGTGACGGCGGCGAACGCGTCGGGGCTGAACGACGGCGCGGCGGCGGTGCTGGTGATGTCGGCGCAGAAGGCGGCGGCCTTGGGCCTGACGCCGCTGGCGCGAATCAAGGCGTACGCGAACGCGGGCGTGGACCCGAGCGTGATGGGCATGGGCCCGGTGCCGGCGTCGCGCCGTGCGCTGGAGCGCGCGGGCTGGACGCCGGGCGACCTGGACCTGATGGAGATCAACGAGGCGTTCGCGGCGCAGGCGCTGGCGGTGCACAAGCAGATGGGCTGGGACACGTCGAAGGTGAACGTGAACGGCGGGGCGATCGCGATCGGCCACCCGATCGGCGCGTCGGGCTGCCGGATTCTGGTGACGCTGCTGCACGAGATGGCCAAGCGCGACGCGAAGCGCGGGCTGGCGTCGCTGTGCATCGGCGGCGGGATGGGCGTCGCGCTCGCGGTCGAGCGTCCGTAACCGGCCGTCCGTAACCGGCCGTTCGCCATCGGCGAACCGAATCCGTGCGTCGGCCGATTGCGGCTTCGGCCGGCGTCACGTGAAGTCAGAGGGGGCTCCGGCAGCTCTCGAAACCAAAAAATGGAGTGAGATTTATGTCTCAGCGAATTGCGTACGTAACGGGCGGGATGGGCGGCATCGGCACCAGCATCTGCCAGCGCCTGTCGAAAGACGGCTTCAAGGTGGTTGCAGGTTGTGGCCCGAACTCGCCGCGCCGGGTGAAATGGCTCGAGGACCAGAAGGCGCTCGGGTACGACTTCATCGCGTCGGAAGGCAACGTCGGCGACTGGGACTCGACCAAGGAAGCGTTCGACAAGGTCAAGGCCGAAGTCGGCGAGATCGACGTGCTGGTCAACAACGCGGGCATCACGCGCGACGTCGTGTTCCGCAAGATGACGCATGAAGACTGGACCGCCGTGATCGACACCAACCTGACGAGCCTGTTCAACGTCACGAAGCAGGTGATCGACGGGATGGTCGAACGTGGCTGGGGCCGCATCATCAACATTTCGTCGGTGAACGGCCAGAAGGGGCAATTCGGCCAGACGAACTACTCGACCGCGAAGGCCGGTATTCACGGCTTCACGATGTCGCTCGCGCAGGAAGTCGCGACGAAGGGCGTGACGGTCAACACCGTGTCGCCGGGCTACATCGGTACCGACATGGTGAAGGCAATCCGCCCCGACGTGCTCGAGAAGATCGTCGCGACGATCCCGGTGCGGCGTCTCGGCGGTCCCGAGGAAATCGGCTCGATCGTCGCGTGGCTCGCGTCGAACGATTCCGGCTTCGCGACGGGCGCCGACTTCTCGCTGAACGGCGGCCTGCACATGGGCTGAGCGTCCGGGCTGCGCCGGCCGGGTGGCCGCGCAGCCGGGCGTTTTCCGAAGGCCCCCGCCTCCCGGATTCGGGCGGCGGGGATTCGTCACTTGCGCTACGCTGCACTCAAAGGCGTTACATGACTACTACAAAGAAGACGGCCGAACGGCTCATCAAGAAGTACCCGAACCGCCGGCTCTACGATACAGAGACAAGCACGTACATTACGCTGACCGACGTGAAGCAGCTCGTGCTGGAGCAGGAGGATTTCAAGGTCGTCGATGCGAAATCCAATGAAGACCTGACGCGCAGCATTCTCCTGCAGATCATCCTCGAAGAGGAAAGCGGTGGCGTGCCGATGTTCTCGTCGTCGATGCTGTCGCAGATCATCCGTTTCTACGGTCATGCGATGCAGGGCATGATGGGCACGTACCTGGAAAAGAACATCCAGGCGTTCATCGACATCCAGAACAAGCTCGCGGATCAATCGAAGAACCTCTACGAAGGTAACGCGATGAATCCGGAAGTCTGGTCGCAGTTCATGAACATGCAGGCGCCGATGATGCAAGGGATGATGACGAGCTACATCGAGCAGTCGAAGAACATGTTCGTGCAGATGCAGGAGCAGATGCAGAACCAGGCGAAGTCGATGTTCAGCACGTTCCCGTTCAAGCAGCCGGGCGCGCCGGAGCCCGAAAAGAAGTAACGGTTTCGCGGCAGGCCGGCCGTGGCGGCGCGAGCCGCCGGGCGTCGGCGCCGCGAAGCGGGGCGGTCGGTCGCCGTCGTGCATTCGGGCACGACGATGCGTGGTTGCCGTCTGCCGGAAGAAATCGCCGACGGTCGTCCAGGATCGTCGGCACCGAATGCCCGTGCCCGGTATGCGCGGCCATCGTCGTTCTCCAGTCGATCGAGATCCAGTCCATACGAATGAAAGCCCGGGCGCGCCGCGCCGGATGGGGCGCGTTCGTGTCCGCGTGGGCGCTCGCCTGTCGTACCATAAGCGGCGCTGCACGGAAGCCGCTTTTGGCGAACGCCGGGGCGGTTCCGGCGCACGGCGATAGGTGCGATACCGCGTCGATGCGGGGCGGCCGAGAAAAACAAACCGACTGAGAGAAAGCATGCGAGGGGTTCGAACGGCATCGACCGGCAGGCTGGCCGGTCTTGCTGCGATGTTCATGATGGGTGTCGGCGTGGCCTTGCCGAGCTTTGCGATGGATTGCGCGAAAGCCGTCCAGCCGATCGAGAAGCGCATTTGCGCGAGCCCCGCGCTGCGCGCGGCCGATGCGCGGTTGAATGCGGCCTATGCGGGCGCGCTGAAGGCCGCGCCGGACGCCGCCATCCGCGACATGCTGGTGCGTAGCCAGCGCCGCTGGCTCGATGCGCGCAACAAGCGCCTCGATACCGATTACGAAGGCCATCGGCTGGCCGTCGACGAAGTGCGCAAGGCCTTCGATCGGCGTGCCGCCGTGCTGGCCGACCGATCGGGCGAAGGGCTGATCGCGCGAGCTCTGGCTGAACGGCAGTGGCTCGCGAAATACAGCGGCGGCCCGCTGGCCGGCTTCGATGCAAACTGCGATTTCATCCCCGACGATGCGAGTGGCGCGCATGTTTCCTATGCGTGTTTCGGCGCGATTCACGTGCAGCATCATGCGCGGGTGTGCAGCCAGAGCGAGGACTGGGCGACCGGCGCGGTCTACCAGTATCGTCTGGTGAGCGCGGCCGATGGCGGGAAGGTGCATCCGGTGGCGTTCTGCGAAGCGCAAGGCGCGCATGCATGCGACAGCGGCAGCGCGCAGGCGGGATGGGTGGGTGCCGCGACGCCCGGCGGCGAGAGCCGTACACCCGCGCCGGTGACGGGCCTGCCGCAGCTCGATGCCGAATTGTGGCCGCTCGGCGATGGCGGCGATGCGGCGTGGTTCGATCGGTGTCTGACGGCGCCGGTGTTTCCGGATGTGCACTGACGCGCGGCGTTGGGGGTTCGAGCAAGGCCCGCGATGACTGGCGTTTTGTTTTACCGGCCGCGGAATCGAGCGTCGCCAATGTCGGGCAATCGTTTGTTCCACTGCCACGCATGCACGAGCAAGCAAGGTCATTCGAAGCGATGAACTCGTGTGCCAGCAAGGCGGATGGAAGACATGGTCGGAAGCCCGTTATCCTCGGGTGTCACGCATGAGCATGAAGAACAGCGCGCTGCGCGTCGTCGGGCCGTCTGGCACGCTGTTGTCGGCGGCCGATCCGCCGGATGAAGGAGATGGCGGGCTGGCTGCGCTCGCCGAGCGCACCGCCACAGCGATCTCGGCGCTGTTCGTGGAGCGGCCGACACTCACGCCGTTGTCCACGAAGTCGGCCCTTCGTCCGATGACGAGCGACGGAGTGCCGCTCAACGGCTTTCTGCCCGGTGTCGCAGGCGTGTATGCGGTGGTCGCGCATCCCGGCGTGATTCTGGCGCCGTGGCTTGGCCGCTTGGCCGCGAAGACGATCATGAAAGCGTGATCCGGCTGGCGATCGGGTCGAGCGACGCCGCGCTGTCGGCGTGGCCCAAGCGGGGCGCAGGGTACGCGGACTGTCGCTATACTCGATATCCTTACGTTCGTGAAAGGATGCTTCGTATGCGCCCTCGCGTCAGTGTGTTTCTCGCGCTCAGTCTCGATGGATTCATCGCCGGCGAGAACGACGATCTGTCATGGCTGGAGCCGTTTTCATCGGATTCGCCGGATGACACCGGTTATACGGCGCTGATGAACGGCATCGACGTGATCGTGATGGGGCGCAATACGTACGACACCGTAATCAACTTCGACCCGTGGCCGTATGCCGGCAAGCGGATGGTCGTCATGACGCGCCGCGAACTGGCGTCGCGCCACGGCGAAGAGCCGTTCGACGGCGCGCTTGCGACGTTGCTCGACCGTCTGGCGGCGCAAGGTCATCGTCACGTTTATCTGGATGGCGGATTGACGGCGCGAGAAGGCATCAAGGCCGGCGTCGTCGATCGCATCACGCTGAGCTGGGTGCCGATCGTGCTAGGCAAGGGGATTCCGCTGTTCGGCGCCGAGCTGCCGCAAACGCTGCTGCGGCTCGACGATACGAAGCGGTTGCCGAGCGGGCTGATGCAAGCCACGTATGTGCCAGTCATGCAGGATTGACGCGTATGGCGGTGACGCATGCATCACCGCGGCCGGCGTTGCATGCGCGTCGATTTTGACAGCCGTGACGCGTTTCGTCGCAACTCAGTGCGCCGGGCCGAAATCCTGATCGTCCTCCGACGGCGGCAGGTCGAGCACGAGCTTGACGGCGCTGTAGTTGGCCTTGAGCGAGAACACGCGGCCGATCACGAGAAACGTCTGCCGGGAGTTTTCGAGTTCGACGAAGTCGCCCGGTTGCGGGACGTGCGCGCCCTGGTCGTAGGAAAAGCTGGTGCTGGTCTGTTCGCCGATGGCTTCTGCGGCGTGTTCGGTGAATTCGATCGTGAGGTGGGTAGTCATGCGAGCCCCGTTGGGTCGATTGAAGGGAATGGATGCCGCGATTTTCGCATAGCGGCCGATCGCCGCCGTGCCGATTCTTGGTCAGCGCGTTTGATCGACGGGGCGTTGCGTCTTTGCTGACATTCGGCCCCCGGCGACAGCGCATTATTTCCCGGCGCCGCTCGCGCTTTTCCTTGAAAAGCGCCGAGTCGCCCATCCTTTTATCTCGGCCCAGTATTCCTTTCCCAGCAGCGCGACGGCAGCGACGAACACGATTTCGCCGATCACGACCAATGCCGGGATCACGAACGCCTTGTTCGGAATGGACGTGAACGGAAGGATCGGTACCGCGATCCAGTACAAGAGCACGACGCCAAGTAGCGCCAGGCCGGTCTTCTTTCTGATGTTCAGTTGTTTTGCTCGGGGCATCGAAATGTCCTTCTGACGTGGATCGAGCAGGGTGGATTGCCCTGACGTTGCCTGGCCGGGGAAGTCGCGTCCGACGCTCAGCGGGTTTCGTGCTGATGACGCCGGTTCGCGGCAAGGAAATTAATAAACGGAGTAGTTCGTCTCATTATGGGCGGCAGTGGTGACGGACGTCAATCCCGACCGCCGGGCGGGCGGATGGACATTTGAACGTCGAGCTCGGAATTGGGAGGGAAAGGCGCGCTCAACCACGCATAGCCAGCCGGCATAGGATTGTCCGGGCACACGGCACGCATCTGCGCCCATGACCGTTCGCGAGCGGGACAGCGAAAAACGGCACCTTGGCCCTGTTTTTTCATGCAGGCGGCGGCTTCGAAAGCGTGCGGCGATACCTGTCGTCGGGTAGAGGGCGGCAGCAGGGCGGGATCGCGTCGCCCGGCATCGCCGATGGGGCGGCTCGTCCGATCCGGCACTCGCTGGTCCTTCCCCGCGCTCATTTTGGCTCGCCGCCCCTAAATCGCTGTAAACTCACGCTTTTGCTGCCACGCCCCCACATTCCAGATGTCCCAATCCCCCAAAGTAGGGTTCGTATCCCTCGGCTGCCCCAAAGCGCTCGTCGATTCCGAACAAATCATCACGCAACTGCGCGCCGAAGGTTATGAAATCTCCGGCAGCTACGACGGCGCCGACCTCGTCGTCGTGAACACCTGCGGCTTCATCGACGAAGCCGTGCAGGAAAGCCTCGACGCGATCGGCGAAGCGCTGACCGAGAACGGCAAGGTCATCGTCACCGGCTGCCTCGGCGCGAAGTCGAGCGCGAGCGGCTCGAACCTGATCGAGGAAGTCCACCCGAAGGTGCTCGCGGTCACCGGCCCGCACGCGGTGGGCGAAGTGATGCAGGCCGTGCATTCGCACCTGCCGAAGCCGCACGACCCGTTCGTCGACCTCGTGCCCGCGGCCGGCATCAAGCTCACGCCGCGTCACTACGCATACCTGAAGATCTCCGAAGGCTGCAACCACCGCTGCACGTTCTGCATCATCCCGTCGATGCGCGGCGACCTCGTGTCGCGTCCGGTCGCCGAAGTGATGCTGGAAGCCGAGAACCTGTTCAAGTCGGGCGTGAAGGAACTGCTCGTGATCTCGCAGGACACGAGTGCATACGGCGTCGACGTGAAGTACCGCACGGGTTTCTGGAACGGCAAGCCGATCAAGACGCGCATGACCGACCTGGTCGCCGCGCTCGGCGAACTCGCCGTGCAGTACGGCGCGTGGGTGCGCCTGCACTACGTATATCCGTATCCGAGCGTCGACGAAGTGATTCCGCTAATGGCCGAAGGTGCGTTCAAGGGCCACGTGCTGCCGTATCTCGACGTGCCGTTCCAGCATGCGCACCCGGAAGTGCTGAAGCGCATGAAGCGTCCGGCGAACGCCGAGAAGGTGCTCGAGCGTGTGCAGAAGTGGCGCGAGATCTGCCCGGACCTGACGATCCGCAGCACGTTCATCGCGGGCTTCCCCGGCGAGACGGAAGAGCAGTTCGAAACGCTGCTCGACTTCATCCGCGAAGCGGAACTCGATCGCGTCGGCTGTTTCGCGTACTCGCCGGTCGAAGGCGCGACCGCGAACGACCTGGACGGCGCGCTGCCGGACGAGGTTCGCGAGGAACGTCGCGCGCGCTTCATGGAAGTGGCCGAGGAAGTGTCGGCGAACCGCATGCAGCGCAAGGTCGGCAAGACGCTCAAGGTGCTGATCGACGAAGTCAGTGCGGAAGGCGGCATCGGCCGTACGGCCGCCGATGCGCCGGAGATCGACGGCGTCGTCTACGTCGAGCCGGCGGCGAAGGCATCGAAGCGCTACAAGGTCGGCGATTTCGTCTCCGTGAAGATCACGGGCGCCGACGGCCACGATCTGTGGGGCGAGGTGTAAGCGATGGCCGCTGCATTCCCGGAGATCCTCGCGCTCGGCGAGGCGATGATCGAATTCAACCAGTCGCAGCCGGGGCATCCTGAATTCCTGCAGGGCTTCGGCGGCGACACGTCGAACTTCTGCATCGCGGCCGCGCGCCAGGGCGCGTCGACGGGCTTCGTGTCGGCGATCGGCGACGATCCGTTCGGCCGTCTGCTCGCCGACATGTGGGCATCGGAGCGCGTCGACACGACGTACGTGCGGATCG
Organism: Burkholderia sp. KCJ3K979; assembly: GCF_016759955.1. NCBI lineage: Bacteria > Pseudomonadati > Pseudomonadota > Betaproteobacteria > Burkholderiales > Burkholderiaceae > Burkholderia > Burkholderia sp. KCJ3K979. The sequence continues at coordinate 1,378 of NZ_JACFYV010000248.1, read as the reverse complement.
ACCGCTCGGCGCCGACCGGCGTGTATTTCGTCACGCATGGCGCCGACGGCCACCAGTTCGACTATCTGCGCGCGGGGTCGGCCGCGAGCCGCTATGCGACGGGCGATTTGCCGCTCGACGCGCTGGCGGCCGCGAAAGCCGTGCACCTGTCGGGCATCAGTCTTGCGATCAGCACGGCAGCGTGCGACGCGGCATTCGCGGCGATCGACCATGCGCGTCGCCACGGCGCGAAGGTCAGCTTCGACACGAACCTGCGCCTGAAGCTGTGGCCGCTGGCGCGTGCCCGCGCGGTGATGCGCGAGGCGCTGCGCCAGACCGACATCTGCCTGCCGAGCTGGGACGACGTCACGGCGCTCACGGGCGCGAACGATCGCGATGCGATCGTCGACGCGATGCTCGAACACGGGCCGCAGGTCGTCGCGCTGAAGCTCGGCAAGGAAGGCGCGTATGTCGCGACGCCGAACGAGCGGCGCGTCGTGCCGGGCTTCGCGGTCGAGGCCGTCGACGCGACCGGCGCGGGCGACTGCTTCGGCGGCGCGTTCATCGCGCGGATCGTCGCGGGCGACGATCCGTTCGCGGCCGCGCGTTATGCGAACGCGGCGGCGGCGCTGTCGACGACCGGTTACGGCGCGGTCGCGCCGATTCCGCACCGCGAGGCGGTGGAACGCCTGATGCAGGGCTGACGCGACACACGCAAGCCGGCGCCTTCGCCGCGCAGGCTTGCGCGGTCACGCAAGAACCGGGTCTCGACCCGGCACGGTCCGCGATTGCCGGGCGAATCTGAAGCAAGGAGCAACACAAGGTGGGTCGATATTCGGAATGGCAACGGGCGCTCGTCGTCGCCGGTGCGCTGGTGGCGGGCATCGCGATGCCGGGGTTGGGCGCCGCGCTACGAAGGCACGCTTGGCGACCGGCCGATCGTCGTGCATCTCGGCCCGAAGACGGACGAGGAAGGCGTGCACGGCGAATACCAGTTCGCCGATACGGGCGAGGTCGTGCTGCTCGCGGGCGACCGCGACGGCGATACGCTCGAAATCGAGGAGTCGAACGACGGCACGAACATCACCGGCGTATGGATTGGCCGCTTCGACGCGACGGGCGACCTGAAGGCCGACCGGATGAACTCGGACGAATCGGACCCGCAGCCGGTCGTGCTGCATCTGGCGCCGGGCAAGCGCGCGGCGCTGCAGGTGCGCGACGGCCGCGTGCGCGAAATCGAGACGGTGGGCGGCGTCGTCAAGCTGCATCCCGACGACTGAGTAACCGTCTTCCGAGTCAAGCCCGATGAAGTGAATCGTCCCAAGGCGTGTTGGTTTTGACCATGGCATTGAGCATGGTTAGGAGCTTGCGCATGCAGGCAACAAGCGCGACCTTGGAC
>NZ_JACFYV010000247.1:0-9161 GCF_016759955.1 Burkholderia sp. KCJ3K979 | reverse complement strand
ATCGAAGCCTTGGCGAGTTGGCAGCACCACTACAACTGGCATCGTGCCCATAGCGCCATCGGCGGCGTTGCGCCGATGGCCAGACTTCCCGCGTCGAGAAACAACCTCTTGACGCTTCACAGCTAGCGTTCGCCTGGCCGGGCGCGGCGGGCGTTGCATGGCGCGGAGCGGACACCGGCCACCGACCGGCCCGTCACGGCAGCGGCCAGTCGCCCGCGTGGCGTTCGCGCGCCTCGGCCTGCGTCATCGACCACGTGCGGCCGGTGCGCGGCTCGGCGAGCGTGAGGCGCCCGGCCGGCGCGAACGCACCCGTGTCGATGAACCATTGCGCGCCGATCCGTTGCGGTTCACGCACCGGCGTATGCCCCGTGCAGGTCAGCGACAGTCCCGCCTGCCGCGCCGGATCGGCGAGCCCCTGGACCAGATCGCGGCCCCAGATCAGCCGCTCGCGCACGTCGTGCGGATAGCTGCCGGTATCGAGATCCGCATCCGAGCCGAAGAATTCCGCATGCAGCACGTTGAAGCGCGCCGGGCCGTCGCCGATCACGCGCACGAGCGGCAGCGCGTCGACGCGTGCCGCATGCGCGTGCAGCCGTTCCGGCGGCAGGTCGGCGCCCCAGTCGCCGCCGATCCCGCGCCACGCGTCGGGCGGCAGCTTGCCGCGCGCGACGAGGCTCAGCACTTCCTCGTGATTGCCGCGCACGACGTGGCACCACGGCCGGTCGAGCAGGTCCAGCGCGGTTTCGGAGGTCGGGCCGCGGTCCACGAGATCGCCGACCGAGAACAGCCGGTCGCGGGCCGGATCGAAGCGGACGTCGTGCAGCAGCGCGCGCAGCACGTCCACGCAGCCGTGCAGGTCGCCGACGACGAAGTCGCGGCCGGCCGGGTTCGCGGGATGGCGGCAGAGCAGGGCGGTGGCGGTCATCCCCTTATCTTAGGCGCTCGTGCCCATCGCCACGTCACGACGGAATGGCGATAATTGGGGCGCGTTACCCGCCGGCGCGGCGGCTTTCCCGCGCACCGGCCGAACCCTTTCCATCCGCTTTCGGAATCACACGATGACGCTTTATCCGCAGGTATTACGCAACCGGCCGCGCATGGTCGCGGCGTTCGTCGCCGGCGTGCTGTGCGCGGTGCTGCTGCCGTTTCCGCTGCGCCCGACCGCGCGGGCGCTGATCGGCTGGGATTGCGCGGTCTGGCTGTACCTCGTGCTGATGTGGGTGCGCATGGTGACCGCGCATCATCACAAGGTGCGCGAAGTCGCGATCCGCGAGGACGAAAACGCGACGACCGTGCTGACCGTCGTGTGCCTCGCGACCGTCGCGAGCGTGGCGGCGATCGCGATCGAACTCGCGACCGCCAAGAGCGTCGGCTTCAGCGCGGGGCTCAGCCACTACGCGATCACGGGCGCGACGCTGTTCGGCGCGTGGTTCCTGATCCCGACGATCTTCACGCTGCACTATGCGCGGCTCTATTACGGCTCGCCGAGCAACGATCGCGCGCTCCGTTTCCCCGACCGGAACCCGGAGCCCGATTACTGGGATTTCCTGTATTTCGCGTTCACGCTCGCGGTCGCGTCGCAGACGGCCGACGTGTCGCTCGCGAACCGCTCCGCGCGACGCTCGGTGCTCGCGCAGTCGATCCTGTCGTTCTACTTCAACATGGCCGTGCTCGGCTTGTCGATCAACGTCGCGGCGGGGCTGCTGAGCTGACGCCGGCTACTTGAGCAGGTCGTACCGGCCGCCGCGCTCCAGCGCGCGCTGGTACGCGGGCCGCGCATGGATCGTGTCGAGAAAGCGCGCGATCGCCGGATACCGGCTGCCACCGCCGCGCGCGGTCGCGGCTTCGAGCGGAAAGCTCATCTGGATGTCGGCCGCGCTGAAGCCGTCGCCGACGAACCAGCCGCTGCGCGCCAGCGCACCGTCGACGTGGCCGAGATGCAGGTCGATCTGCGGATCGACGAAACCCGACTGCAGCGTCGCGGCGATCTTGCGCGCGATCGGCCGCGCGAAGAACGGCATCGGCGCATGCGCGATCCGCAGCGCGACGAGCTTGAGCAGCAGCGGCGGCATCGCCGACCCTTCCGCGTAGTGCAGCCAGTACGTGTAGTCGTGCCGCTCGGGCGAACCGGGCGGCGGCGCGAGGCGCCCGTTGCCGTAGCGTTCGACCAGGTATTCGATGATCGCGCCCGATTCGGCGAAGGTGCGGCCCTCGTCGGTCACGACGGGCGACTTGCCGAGCGGATGGATCGCGCGCAATTCGGCCGGCGCGAGCATCGTTTTCGGATCGCGTTCGTAGCGCACGATCTCGTACGGCACATCCAGTTCTTCGAGCAGCCAGAGCACGCGCTGCGAACGCGAGTTGTTCAGGTGATGGACGGTGAGCATGTCGAGGCCGGAAGGGGGCGGGAACGACATCATACCGAGCGCACGCGGCGCGTTCGCGAATCGTGTGGTGCGCGTCGTGGCGCACCGCATCGAACCGTCATGCGCGCCGCACCGCGATCCACGCACCCCAGAACAGGCTCGCGAAAAAACGCAGCGGCGCATCGAAGCCCGCGTCGCGCAGCAGCGCGAATACGGCTTCCTCGGACGCGGGCGGATCGGCGCCCTGCAGGATCTTCGCGAGTTGCGCGCGCACGGCGTCGGGCGTGGCGCCCTTCATGCGCCAGCGCTGCTGCCAGGCGTCGAGCAGGCGAGGGTGGTGCGCGTAGCGGCGATGGTTGCCGGCGAGCACGAGCGGCGCGCCGGGCTTCAGTCGCCGCGCGATCGCGTGCAGCAGCGCGGCTTTCGCGTCGTCGCCCGACACGTGATGCAGCACGCCGATCAGCGTCGCGCCGTCGAACGCGGGCGCATCGGGCAACGCGTCGACGCCATCCTCGACGAACGCGGTACGCGCGCCGAAACCCGCGGCCTCGACATTCGAGCGCGCGAGGGCGAGCATCGGCGCGGACGGGTCGACGGCCGTGAATTGCCAGCCCGGTTCGAGCGCGGCCGTCACGCAGATTTCCTGCCCCGTACCGCCCGCGCCGGCCACGAGAATCCGGGCATCGGTCGCACCGATCGCCGACGCGAGCATGCAGGCGGCGAGTTCATGGCAGGCGTCGTAGCCGGCGAGCGCGATGCGCGATTGTTCGGCGTATTCGTGCGCGCGTGACGGATCGAATTTCGCGGCGCTGGCGGGAAGCGACATGGCGGGTTCCTCTTGACGGGCGCGGACGACGTGTCCGCGAGCATGACGGGCAGCGTATGCGCGCGCGGCCGGCGCAACAAGACGAGCAATCATTCCGGTATGCCGACTACCCGACTCGCGGGTGCATGCCGCTTCGTTTCCGGCGGCGGTTTCCCGGGGTCGATTCGCATTTAAAAATGTCTGACCACACCGCATCGCGGTGGCGAATCCGGCGCATACTCGTTTCTCTCCCCCCGCCTGGCCGTCGCATGCCGGGCTCCGATGCGCTGCGCCAGTGGCGCGGCCATGCCGCTCGGTACGCACGAGGAGCGCATGATGTCCGATTGTCCGCATGATCCGTACGCGCAACACTACATCCATTGTTTGCCGTTTGGCGCGCAGCCCTGCGGCGCGCTCAGCACGACGCCGCGCACGCATTTCCGCGTGTGGGCGCCCGGCAGCACCCACGTCCAGCTCGAACTGGATACCGGCTACGGCCCGATGCTCGTGCCGATGACGAGCGCCGGCCCGAACTGGTTCGAAGTCTTCGTCGACTGCGGCGCGGGCGCGCGTTACCGCTATCGTCTCGACGATACCGTGTCGATTCCCGACCCCGCGTCGCGTTCGCAACCCGAGGGGCTCAACGGGCCGAGCGAGGTCGTCGATCCACGCGCATTCACGTGGCGCAATACGTTCTGGCACGGGCGCGCATGGGAGGACGTCGCGCTCTACGCGATCCGCCCGCACGCGGTGGGCGGCTTCGACGCCGTGCGCCGCCGCCTGCCGCAGCTCGCGCGCCTCGGGGTGACCGCGCTGGAGCTGCTCGCATCGCCGCACGACAGCCTGCCGTTCGCGCCGCTCGCGGCCGAAGGCGGCCCCGACGCGCTCAAGGCGCTGATCGACGCCGCGCACGGCTACGGTCTCGCGGTGCTGCTGGAGCTCGACTACGCGCGCTTCGGCAGCGGCACCGATGCGTTGCGCCACTACGCGGGGCCGTTCTTCCATACGCGCGACGATCCGCTGCAGGCCGCGCCGCTCGCGCTCGATCATCCGGAAGTCTGCGATTTCTTCTGCGACAACGCGCTGTACTGGCTCGACGAATACCGTTGCGACGGGCTGCGCCTGCGCGAAGCCGACCGGATCGGCGTGTCGTGGCTGCGCGAGATCGCGGATCGCGTGCGCGCCGCCGTGCCGGCCGACCGGCTGATCCACCTCGTGCTCGGCAGCGAGCGGCATCCGGCGCATCTGGCCGATACCCATTTCGACGCGCAGTGGAACGGCTGCGGCGAACGCGCGCTGCACCGGCTCACGGGGCGCGACACGTCGGCGCGCGAGCGCATTTCCACGCACCAGTCGATCCACACGCTCGCCCGCGCGCTGACCGCGGCCGGCGCGGCGTACCAGCCGGCCGCGTCGGCGGACGGGATGGCATTCGACGGCGGCCTGTCGCTGACGTCGCTCGTGCTGTCCGATGGCGCATGGCGCGACGGCGGCCCCGGCGATCCCGGGCAGGCGGCCGGTCTGGCCGCGCTCGCGCTGTCGCTGCTTACGCCGCAGATCCCGCTGATCTTCGACGAGACCGCGCGCGACATCGATCGCGCGCATTTCGTGCAGTCGGCGCTCGCGGTGCGCGCGAAGCTGATCGCGCCGCGGCTGTCCGATTGCCGGCCGCAGGAAGCCCATGCGCTGAAGGCGGACGGCGACGGCGATGCCGACGCGCTGTGCGCATCATGGCGGCTCGCCGACGACGAGACGTTGACGATCGCGTTGAACCTGTCGCCGGATGCGGTGCCGTTCGATGCGCCGGGCGGACGGGTGGTGTTCGAGACGCCGGCACGCGCCCGCGATCGGGTCGATGAAGGGGAATTGCCGCCGTATTCGCTCGTCGCGTGGCTGACCGGCGACGTCAATCGTTACGCGCTGACGCACGACGTGCGTCGCATCGACGACGGTTCGTGGCGCGGCATGCGTCCGAACCTGAACGCATGAGCCGGTGAACGCGTGAAGCGGTGCGGCCGGCCGCGGTCGTACGCAGCCGACCGCCTGCCGGAAAGCACCGAATTACCAGAACCCGCGAATGCCCGCGATGCCGTACGCGCCGTGACGGCGCGCGTCGTCGAGATGCGCGCGCGTCATGCCGCCGAGTGCGAACACGGGCATCGCGGCCTGTGCGGCCAGCGTGTCGAATCGCGCCCAGCCGAGCGCCGGCGCGCCGGGGTGGCTGAGCGTCGGCAGCACCGGCGACAGCGTGACGAAATCCGCGCCGGCGCCCGCGGCCAGCAGCAGGTCGTCTTGCGTGTGGCACGCGGCGGACACCCATCGATCGGCCGGCAGCGGCCGTTGCGCGGCGGCGCGCAACGCGGCGCCGTCGAGATGCCAGCCGGCGCCGTCGAGCCGTATCACGCCGGCTGCGTCGATCGGGCCGTTCAGCATCAGGTGCGCGCCGGCCGCGTCGCAGCGCGCGAGCGCCGCGGCGGCCAGCGACGCGAACGCGGCCGCGTCGAGCGATTTCACGCGTAGTTGCACGAGCGTTTCGCCGCGGGCGAGCACGGCCGACAGCCGGTCGAGGAACGCCGCCCGATCGGCCGCCGACGCGGACGCCGGTTCCGACGTGATCACGCAGCAGCGCGGCAGCGGCGCGTTCATCGTGCGATGCGACGCCGGGCCGTCATTCGTCGGCCTCTTTCGCGATCTTCGGATAGACGCGCACGAGCACGATGCGCGGCCCGTTCATCTTCTTCACGACGACGTCGAAGCGGTCGAACGACACGCGCTGCCCTTCGGTCGGCAGGTCGCTCAACGCCTGGATCACGAGGCCGCCGACCGATTCCGCGCGCCCTTCGTCGATGTCGATGCCGAGCGCCTGCTCGAGCGACACGACGGGCAGGCTGCCCTTGCCCATCAGCGTGCCGTCGTCGAGGCGGCTCCAGTCGGCGTCGCCCTGGCGGAATTCGTCGTGGATCTGGCCGACCAGCGCGCCGAGCAGGTTGTCGAGCGTCAGGAAGCCGATCGGCTTCTCGCCCTTGTTGCCGACCAGCGCGAAGTGCGGGGCGCCCTTGCGGAAGCGGCGGAACAGCTCCAGCGCCGGCGTGTCGGGCTTCACGTACTGGACCGGGCGCACGTAGTCGGAGAGATCCTCGAGCGCGGCGCCCGCGTGACGCGCGAGCAGCAGGTCCTTCAGGTGGATCAGCCCGCTCACCTGTTCGCGCGACGCATCCTCGAACAGCGGATAGCGGCTGAAGCGGTGCCGCGCGACGATCTCCATGTTGTCGGGCAGCGGCAGGTCGCGCCGCAGGCCGATCATTTCATGGGCCGGCCGCATCAGGTCCGACACGGTCATCGACGAAAAATCGAGCGAATGCGCGAGCGTGTTCCACTCGTCGTTGGTGTACGTGCCGCGCGCCGGCTGGGCCGCATTGCCGGCCGCGCTGCGGCGGCTGCGCAGGATCAGCTTCAGCTCGTCGGTCGAATAGTGCGCGTCGCCGCCGTGGTCGGCCGACAGCCCTGCGAGCCGCAGCACCGCGTTGGCGCTGGTGTTGAGCACCCAGATCGCCGGATACATCGCCCAGTAGAACGCGTAGAGCGGCAGCGCGACCCACAGGCCGACCTTCTCCGGCTGCCGGATCGCCATCGACTTCGGCGCCAGTTCGCCGACGACGATGTGCAGGAACGAGATCAGCGAGAACGCGAACACCAGCGAGATCAGGTGCACGACGCGCTCGGACTGGACGCCGATCAGGTCGAGCAGCGGACCGAGCAGTTGCGCGAACGCCGGTTCGCCGACCCAGCCGAGGCCGAGCGATGCGAGCGTGATGCCGAGCTGGCACGCGGAAAGATACGCGTCGAGCCGGCCGTGCACGATGCCGAGGATGCGCCCGCGCAGGCCGTGCTTGCGGGCGAGGGTCTTGACGCGCGTCGCGCGGAGTTTGACGAGGCCGAATTCGGCCGCAACGAAGAACCCGTTCAGGGCCACCAGGAACAACGCGCCGATGAGCGCGAAGATCTGTAACAAAGAATCGCTCCGGTTATGACAGGCCCATCAGTATAGAGCCAGAAAGGAATTTGTAATGCGTCGGGCGACCGCTTGCTTACACCGGCGCCTCGCAGGGAATCGAGAAGGTGAGGGTGGCGGCCGCGCCGTCGGCGAACGCGTCGTGCGTGAACGTGCCGCCGTGCGCGAGGGCGACGCGCTGGCATAGCGCGAGCGTCCACGCGCTGCGTTTCGCATCGCGCTCGTGCAGCATCTCGCGCCGCGCGAACGATTCGAACGCATGCGGCTGCGCGGGGTCCACGAGAACGCCGGCATTCACGGTGCAGGTGGCGCGCGCGGTGAACTGCGCGCCGTCGCGCGTGCAGGCGAACGCGACCCGGCTGCCCGCGGCGCTGGCTTCGACGGCCGTCGTCAGCAGGGTCCACAGCGCCTGTGCGACGCGTTCGCGATCGACGGTGAGCGACGGCTCGCCGTCCGGCAGCGTCGTGTCGAGCGCGACCTGGCGTGCGTCGGCGAGCGCGAACCGGACGAGCGCGACCGTTTCGTCGAGCAGCGCGCGCAGCGCGAACGGCTGCGGCGCGAGCACGAGCGTGCGCGTTTCCGCGCGCGGCGCGTCGAGCACGCCATCGATCAGCGCGACCTGCTGGTCGATGCCCGTGCGGATGCCCGCGAGCGCGCGCTGGAGATTGGGATCGGCATTGGCGAGCTGGCGCTCGAGCACGTAGGCCCAGCTGTGCATCGCATTCAGCGGGCTGCGCAGGTCGTGCGACGCGGTGGAGAGCGCCTGGTCGCGCAGGAACAGCGCCGCCTGGGCGGCGTAGTGCGCTGCGCGTTCGCGCAGCAGGTCGGCGGCGGGATCGACGGAAGTGGACGTCACGGAGCTGGCCTGTCGGAAGCGGTTGGCGTGGAAGTCACGCGAATCGCCATTATAGGGACGGTGGGCGTCACGCCGGCAGCGCGTCCTTGTCGTTTTTCCGTGCGTCGCCGTTCGGCAGCAACTGGCACGCGAGCAGGCCGGCGAGCATCAGCGCGCAGCCGACGAGCGCGCGCAGCGTCAGCGTTTCGCCGAGCGCGGCCCAGCCGGCGATCGCCGCGAACACGCCTTCCATGCTGAAGATCACGGCCGCGTGTGCGGGCGCCGCGTCGCGTTGCGCGACGACCTGCAGCGTATAGCCGACCCCGACCGACAGCAGCCCGCCGTACAGCAGCGTCGGCAGCGCGCCGCGCAGCATCGCGGCGCTGACCGGTTCGACCGCCAGGCCGACCGCGAGACACGCCACGCCGCACACGGCGAACTGCAGGAACGCGAGCACGAGCGGATCGTGGCGCTTCGCGAGATGGCCGACCGCCATCACGTGCGCGGCGATGATGACGGCGCCCGCGAGCTGGAACCAGTCGCCGTAGAGCACCGAGAAATGCTCGTCGATGCTGAGGAAATACAGGCCGATCGCTGCCAGCAACGCGCCGAACCACGTGCCCGCGCCGATCCGGTGGCGCGCGAGCGCGCCCATCAGCGGCACGATCACGACGTACAGCGAGCTGATGAAGCCGGCGTTCGCGATCCGCGTGTATTGCAGGCCGACCTGCTGCAGCGAGATCGATACGGCGAGCAGCCCGCCGAGCGCGAGGCCCGGCAGCAGTAGCGCCGGTTCGCGCCGGATCGCCGCGAGTTGCGCGCGCGACGCCGCATTCACCATCAGCAGCGGCACCAGCACGAGCGCGCCGAGCAGGAAGCGCAGCCCGGTGAACAGGAACGGCCCGATCACGTCGAGGCTCAGGCGTTGCGCGACGAAAGCGGAGCCCCAGATCGCGGCGGCGCCGAGCATCAGCAGGTTGGCGCGGAGGTGCTTGCGGGCGTCGGGCTTCATCGGCATTCGTCTGGAGATTAGGGGCGGCGGGCCCGCCAGTTTACGCCGAGATTGCAAGGCTGTCGGCAAACCTGCGCAGCGCGGCGGCGGCCCGGGCGTCGCGGACGCGCGAATACAGCACGACCTGCGAT
>NZ_JACFYV010000246.1:0-9303 GCF_016759955.1 Burkholderia sp. KCJ3K979 | reverse complement strand
GTTTTGCCACCGTGTGTCGGATGCGCTGGCGCTCGGCTATCGCCTGTACGGTTCGCCCGCCGCCACCTTCAACGGCGATCACGTCGTCGTCGCTCAGGCCCTGCTCTGGCCGGACACCGCCGGCACGGACGCCGGCGCGTAATCCCGGTCGCCCGCCGCGCACCGTCCGATGCGGCAGCGGCGCCCTACGGAACGATCGTCGCCTCGCGGCACGCGAATTGCGACAGCCGACACCGTGTCGAATAAATCCAGGAGGGATGCGATGCTCGGTACGATCCTCATCATCGTTCTGATTCTGCTGCTCATCGGAGCATTTCCTGCATGGCCGCATAGCCGAAGCTGGGGCTACTGGCCATCGGGGACCGTCGGGCTGATCGTCGTCATTGTCGTGATACTGGTGCTGCTCGGTCGCATCTGACGCCCCTGCCACCGGCGGGACGCGTCGCAGCCGGCACGGGTGCGTGCCTTCCCGAGCCTTCGCCGTGGATTCTTTACACGACGAGACCCGCAAAGACATGCACCCGATGCCGTCAACCCTTTCCGTTACTGGCCACCCTCCAGGCGTAACTGGAGCTTGCTCTTCACCGACGTCACGCCCGGTACCTGGCGGGCCGCGTCCACCGCGGCCCGGTCCTGGGACTCGTCGGCGATCTGCCCGGCCAGTGTCACGTCGCCCGTCTTCGCCTTCGCGAACACGGTGACCTGCGCATTGCCCACGCCGGGCGCCCTCGCGATGGCCTGCCGAACCTTCTTCGCGAATGCGCGGTCGGCCGCGCGTTCGGCCTTCTTCGCCGCTCGGGGCGACGCGGCCGCCGATGCCGCCTGCTCGGCGGGCGCGGTGGGTGCGGCGGACTGCGCGTGACCGGCCGGCGGCGACAACGCAACGAAACCTGCAACGACGATTGCAAAACGGGACTTCATCGGATTCTCCTCGACAGGAACGAACGGGTACAACGGGTACGACGGATGGGCCGGCCGTCAGGCCGTGACGCCGGCCACCGCACGGGGATGGGCACGCTCGCGGCCGCGCGGCGCCGCGAGCGCGTCGAGCGCGCGGGCGTCGGCTTTCAGCGCGGGCGACAACCCCAGGCGCAGATGCTCGACGAAGGTGCGGACCTTCGCGTCCAGGAAGCGACGCGACGCATACATCGCGTACACGTCGAGCATCGTCAACCGGTAGTCCGGCAGCACGCGCACGAGCCGCCCGCTGCGCAGGTCGTCGATCGCCGAATAGATCGCCAGCGAGCCGATGCCCAGCCCCGCGCGCAGCGCGATCGACAGCGCCTCCGGCGCATTCGCGTGGAACGGCGCGGCCGTGACCGCATGCGACGCGGTCTGGCCGCCGGGGCCGTGCAGCAGCCATTCGTCGTTCGCTTCGGCCGGCGTATCGAGGCGCAGGCAGGTATGGCGTGCCAGGTCGACGGGCGCGGACGGCACGCCGTGGCGAGCCAGGTAGGCCGGCGACGCGACCAGCACGCTGAACGACGTGCCGCATGAATGCGCGATGCAGGCGGAATCAGGCAGGCTCGCGGCCGTGACGACCGATACGTCGTAGCCTTCCTCGACGAGATTGGGCATCCGCTGCGAATAGGTCATCTCGATGGCGACTTCGGGAAAGCGCGCCCGATAGGCGACGGCCAACGCGGTCACATGGCTCTGCCCGAGCCCCGGCATCGTATGCACGCGCAAGCGTCCGTACGGGCGAACCAGCGCGTTCCGGGCCTCGGCATTCGCCTGGTCGACATCGCCGAGAATCGATTGCAGGCGCTCGAAATAGCGGCGCCCGCTGTCGGTCAACGCGATTTTCCGGGTGGTCCGGTTCAACAGACGAATCTGCGCATACGCCTCCAGGCTCGCGACGGCCCGCGACACCTGCGCGGTCGCGACATCGGTCTGCTTCGCCACGGCGGAGAAGCTGCCGGCCTGCACGACGCGAACGAACGTCCGCATGTTCTCGAGCATGTCCATTTCGACTCATCGTCCAGTGCGGTGCTGCATCCACGCGACGCGCCGGCGGGGCGCGGCGACGCATTCGGTGCCCCGATTGTCGGGCCATCCCCGCCGCGGCTTCAGCCCCCCGACCGGGGGGCTGAAGCGTCTGCCGATCATGTGGAATGCTTGGCGTTTGCGTCGATGGCAGCTCGAAGCGCACGATCCGCGGCCGGCGTCGCCAGCACGATCTTGCCGATATGTCGTCCCGAATCCATCAGCTCGTGCGCCGCGCGCGCGTCGCGCAAATCGAACAGCCGATAGACCTGCGGCCTGACCGTGCCTTGCCGGATCAGCGGCCACACGGCCTCCTCGAGTTCGCGAATGATCTGCGCCTTCTCCGCGTAAGTACGCGAGCGCAGCGTCGAGCCGATGTGCGTGAGCCGCTTCGTCAGCATCGGAAACAGGTCGAGCTCCTTCGCGGGGCCATTGATCACGCCGATCTGCACGATGCGCCCGTTCATCGCGGCCGTCGCGAAATTGCGCGCGACGTAGTCGCCCGCGATGATGTCGACGATCACGTCGACGCCCTTGCCGCCCGTGAAGCGTGCGACCGCCTCGACGAAATCCTCGCTGCGATAGTCGATCGCGAGATCCGCGCCGAGCCGCATGCTCGCGTCGCGCTGCGCGTCCGACCCGACGGTGGTGATGATCGTCGCCGCGCTGAACGCCTTCGCGAGCATCGTCGCCGTCGTGCCGATGCCCGACGCGCCGCCGTGGATCAGCACGCTTTCACCGGGGGAAAACCGGCCGCGCTGGAACAGGTTCAGCCAGACCGTCATGAAGGTCTCCGGCAGCGCCGCTGCCTCGGCCATCCCGAGGCCGTCGGGAATCGCGAGCGTGTTGCTCTCGTTTGCCACCGCGTATTCCGCATAGCCGCCGCCGGGAATCAGCGCGCAGACGCGATCGCCGACGACGAACCGCGTGACGTCGCGCCCGACCGCGACAATCTCGCCCGCGATCTCGAGGCCCGGAATGTCGGACGCGCCGGGCGGCGGATCGTACAGCCCCTTGCGCTGGAATACGTCCGGGCCGTTGACGCCGGCCGCGTGAATCCGGATCAGCACGTCGCCGGGGCCCGGCACCGGTACGGCGCGGGTCGCCGGCACGAGCACGTCGGGGCCGCCGGGCCGCACGATTTCGATCGCGGTCATGTGGGTGGGCAGGGGGTTCGCGTCATCAATCACGATATGATCCTCAACGTTCGTCGATGCGCGGCCGATTCGCGGGCCATCCCCGAATCGCGGCATCGCCATGTAGGTGAAGCCAGTCTATGGGCGATGCCGCGCGCGGGCACGCAGCGAATTACCGGTCGGGGAATGCAAAAATGCATCAGTCGGGACACACGATGAACTGGGACGACGCGCGCGTCTTTCTCGCGATCCATCGCGAGCGCACGCTGCGCCGCGCGGCGCAGACGCTCGGCGTCGATCAGGCGACGGTCGGGCGGCGGCTCGCGACGCTCGAGCACATGCTCGGCGCGACGCTGTTCCTGCGTTCGTCGAAAGGCTATCTGCCCACGCCGGTCGGCGAACTGGCGCTGCGCGCCGCCGAGGCGATGGAGCAGCACGCGCACGAGCTGGTGCGGCTGACGCAGGGGGTCGACCGGCGGCTCGCCGGGGAGGTGAAGATCACGACGACCGATGCGCTCGCGATCGAGTTCGTGATGCCGTCGATCGCGCGGCTGCACGCGAAACATCCCGACGTCTCCGTCGCGCTGAACACGTCGACCCACATCCTGAATCTCGCGAAACGCGAAGCCGATATCGCCATCCGCACCGTGCGGCCCGAGAACCCCGATCTGGTCGCGCGCCGGCTGGCGTGCTGGGACATGGGCCTGTTCGCGTCGCCCGACTATCTGCACCGGCACGGCGAGCCCGAGCGCGGCCGCGCGTTCGCGGGCCACGACCTCGCCGTCTACCAGCCGTACATCGACGCCAGCCGCAAGCCGACCCTCGCCGGCGAACCGATCGACGGCGGCCGCATCGTCACACGGACGAACTCGAACCTGATGCTGCGCGCGGCGCTGCGTGCGGGCCTCGGCGTCGGCGAGATTCCCGTCCATATGGGCGAGCGCGACGGGCTCGCGCGGATCTGGCCGGATCGCACGCGGGCGTCGCCGTACGAGGTCTGGCTCGTCACGCACCGCGACCTGCGCCACACCGCGCGCATCCGTGCGGCGATCGACGAGATCGTGGCCGCGTTCGCCGCGCACCGCTGACGCGGGCGGCAGCGCGTCAGCCGGTCATTCGTCGTCGCGCCGCACGCGTGACGGATCGAGCGCCAGCCCGCTGCGCACCGCCTGGATGCGCGACGTCACGTTGAGCTTCTCGAAGATGTTCTTCAGGTGCCACTTGATCGTCTCCGGCGCGACGCGCAGCGCGCGGGCGATTTCCTTGTTCGACAGGCCACGCGCGACGTAGTCGAGGATCTCGAGCTCCCGCGCGCTGAGGTTGCCGGTCGCACCCGGCCGCGTGGCCGGTGCCCCGCCCGACGCCCGCTGCGCGTCGAACGCACGGGCAAGGTCGCGCAGATACCACGCGCCGACTGCCGGAAAGCGGTCGGCACGCTTCTGCATGCGCGCCAGCAGGCGCTCGGCCGCCGCGCCTTCGTCGACGAAGGTACGGACGAGTCCGTTGCCCTGGCCGTATTCGAGCGCACGCGCGAACGCCGCGAGCGCCGCGCTCTCGTCGCCCGCGTGATCGAGCGCGATCGCATGCAACACGGCGGCCTGCGCCGCGAACCAGTCGAACCCGCGCGCGGCCAGCACCGCGTGCACGGTCGCCATGCGCTGCGCGGCTTCGTTCGCGCGTGCATCGGCGAGCAGCAGCCTTGCCTGCGCGGATTGCGCCATCTGCCACGTCTCGACGTGGCTCGACGCTTCGTCCGGCGGCACGGGCGACACCAGCGACGCCAGCGCGCGCCCCACACGGTGGGCTTGCGTCGGCTGGCCGGCGTCCAGATGCAGCCGGATACCGGTCGCCATGCACGCGACGCGCAGCCGCAGCCATTGCCGGCTGCACGCGATGCGATCGGCTTCGTCGAGCATGTCGTGCGCACGCGCGTCGTTCCCCGACCGGAAGTGCAGCAGGGCGGCGGTCTGCATGAACCTCAGCAACGGCCCGAGCGAACAGGCCTGCATCGCGATGTCGAAGCGGTCGGCCTGCGCGTCGCGCACCCTCGCCCAGTCGTTCCATTCGTAGTAGATCGCCGACAGATAGCCGGCCGACAGCGCCGTCGCCGCCGACAGGCGACCCGCCGAGCGTTCGGCGGCGCGCAACGCCGTCTCGAACGTCTTCGACGCGTCGTGCAGCCGTCCGGCGACGAACTCGGCCAGGCCCGACATGTTCTGGCGGTACACGTTCGCGTACAGCGGCTCGTGCCCCGATGCCGCGTGTTCCGCGCGCGCGCCGAGATCCCGCACGTCGCCGAGGCGGCCCGCGTAGCCGAGCCCGAAGATCAGCGTCGTCTGCCCGATCTGCTCGACCCACGAACCGGCCGGCGGCGCGGCCGCGAGCACGCGCTCGCCGAGCTGCAGCGATTCGATGCTGTGATCCGACAGCCCGGCGATCAGCGAGCGGACGGCCAGCAGTTCGGTCGCCGTGACGGCATCGGTGTCGAGTCGCCCGGCCGCGATGTCGGCTTCCAGCGCTTCCAGCGCGCGGCGCGCCTCGACCATCTGCATCGACAGCGCGAGCGCCCACGTATGCGCGATCCGCAACCGCAGGCGGCCCGTCAGCGCCTGCGCGGGCAGGCGCGACACCCAGTCGAGCACCGTGCGCACGTCGCTCGACGCGATGAGCTTCATCGCGCACGCCTCGACCCAGCCGGCCGCCGCGTCGAAGTCGCCCGCCGCGAGTGCGTGCCTGACGGCGTCCGGCCATTGCCGCTCGGCCGCGTACCAGGCGCTCGCGCGACGATGCAGCGTGGCCACCGCGCCGGGCTCGCGCAGCGCCAGTTCCTCCCGCAGGTATTGCAGGAACAGCGCGTGATAGCGGTAGCGCCGGCGGTCACCGTCGATCGACCGGATGAACAGGTTGTGCGCATTCAGCCATTCGAGGCAGTCGAGCGCATCGTCGCGGCCGGTCAGCGCATCGCACAGCGCCGGCGTCATCCGGTCCAGCACCGCCGTATGCAGCAGGAAGTGGCGGATCGCGTCCGGCACCTGCGTCATCACGTTCTCGTTCAGGTACGCGGCGATGCCGGCACGCGCGTGGCTGACCTGCTCGGCCACGCGCGCCGCGTCGCTGTCGTCGTGCAGCGCCAGGGCCGCCAGTTGCAGGCCCGACACCCAGCCTTCGGTCGCCGCGCGCAGACGCGCGACGTTGTCCGCATTGAGCGGCTTGCCGGCCACCCGCTCGAAGAACGCACGCGTCTCCGTGTCGTCGAAACGCAGGTCGTGCTCGTCCACCCGCACGAGTTCGTCGCGCGATTCGAAATAGCTGAGCGGCAACGCGGGTACCGAGCGGCACGCCAGCACGACGTGCAGGTTCGACGGCGCGTAGCGCAGCAGGTCGAACATCGCGTCGTGGATGACCGGCGACGCGAGGCGATCGAAGTCGTCGAGCATCAGGAACAGGTCGACGCCCGCGCTGTCCAGTTCGTTGAGCAGTTCGTCGAAGACGGTCTTCAGCGGAATCAGCGCGCGATCGCGCAACAACTGCTGCGCGCGGGCGCCGACGCCGCCGGTTGCGTCGACGATCGCGGCGACCACGTAGGACGCGAAGATCGACGCGTTGTCGTCGTCCTGGTCGAGACTCACCCACGCGACCTTCACGCCCGACGCCACCAGCGCATGGCGCCATTCGGCCAGCAGCGTGGTCTTGCCGTAACCGGCCGGCGCGCTCACGAGCGTCAGCCGACGGTCGAGGCCGCGCCTGAGCCGGCCGAGCCGCGCGATGCGCGCCACGATGCCGCGGGCCGACGCCGGCGCCAGCTTGGTGCGCACCAGCACTTCGATCGCATCGGTGTCCGGCGGGCGAGCCGGTTGTCTGCTGTCCGTCGGCGCCATGCTGTTCCTGTTCTCCTCGCGGTGATCGCGTGTCCGCCGGCACGGCAAGCGAAGCCGCCGACCGGGCCGGTCTCGCCGTGCGCCGAAAACAGCATAACGATTCGACGCCGGCCGTCAAAAGTAGGTGATGTCCGTACCGGCGTGGGCACGCGCAGCGCGTATCGGTCCGCGACACGGGACCCGCATTGTTCTCGAACCGGCGCGCGATGTTCAGCCCCCCATTCGGGGGGTTACCCCGGGCGGGGAGCCGCGTGGCCCTGGCCGCCAGCGTCTGGGCTGCCGGGCACTCGTCAGTCGGGCTGGTAGCGCTCGCGCAACGCGCGCTTGTTGATCTTCCCGACGCTCGTCTTCTCGATCGCGTCGACGATCAGCAGCCGCTCCGGCACCGCATAGCGCGAGATCAGCCCGCGGTCGGCCACTTGCTTCACATGCGCTTTCAATTCCTCCGGCTCGACGCGACCGACCTGCTCGTCGGTCAGCACGACCAGCGCGAGCGGACGCTCGCCCCAGCGCGCATCCTTCACGCCGATCACCGCCGATTCGCGCACGGCCGGATGACGCGACAGGATGCTCTCCAGTTCGAGCGACGAGACCCATTCCCCGCCCGTCTTGATCACGTCCTTGATGCGGTCGGTGATCTGCAGCCGGCCGTCGGGATCGATCACGCCGATGTCGTTCGTATGCAGATAGCCGCCGGCCCACAGCGCGGCCGACGCCGGCGCATCGCCCAGATAGCCTTGCGTCGCCCACGGCGTCCGCACGACGACCTCGCCCGCCGAGCGGCCGTCGTGCGGCACGTCGCGAAACTGCGCATCGACGATGCGCAGGTCGACGAGCGGCAGCGGCAGCCCCGCCTTGGTCCGGCGCGCGATGTCGTTGTCGGCCGATGCGCCGCCGGCCGCGCGCGGCGGGTCGATCTGCGCGATGGTCATCAGCGGGCAGGTTTCCGACATCCCGTACCCGGTGTAGACCTCGATCCCGCGCGCGAGCGCCGCCCGCGCCAGCCCGTCGGACAGCGGCGAGCCGCCGACGATCACCTTCCACGCCGACAGGTCGGCCGCCGCCGACGCCGGGCTGTCGAGAATCATCGCGAGCAGCGTCGGCACGCAATGCGAGAACGTCACCGCTTCGCGCGCGATCAGCGCGACCAATCCGTCCGGCGAATAACGGCCCGGATAGACCTGCTTGAGCCCGAGCGCGGTCGCGATGTACGGCATTCCCCAGGCGTGCACATGGAACATCGGCGTGATCGGCATGTAGACGTCGTCGCGATGCACGCGGCCGCGATCGCGCGCGCTCGACAACGCCGCCATGCCCGCGAGCGTGTGCAGCACGAGCTGCCGATGGGTGAACGCCACCGCCTTCGGCAGGCCGGTGGTGCCGGTCGTGTAGAACGTCGTCGCGCGGGTCTGCTCGTCGAAATCGGGGAACGCGAAATCCGGCGAACCGGCCGCGACGAGCGCCTCGTATTCGTCGGTGAAACCGTCCGGCAACCCGGTTTCGTCGCCGTCGGCGATCAGCACGACGTGCCGCACGGTGTCGAGCCGGTCGCGCATGCCCGCCCACAACGGCAGGAAGTCGCGGTGAACCAGCACGATGCATGCGCCCGAATGGTTGAGCGTATACAGCAACTGGTCCGGCGACAGCCGGACATTGGCGGTCATCAGCACCGCGCCCATCATCGGGATCGCGTGGTAGCACTCCAGGTAGCGATGGCTGTCCCAGTCCAGCACGGCGACGACGTCGCCCGCGCCGACACCGATCGACGACAGTCCGCTCGCGAGTTGCCCGATGCGATGCCGGAACGCCCAGTAATCATGCCGAACCCGGTCGCCGTACACGATTTCCTGCTCGGGCCGCGTCGCCAGCGGCGCATGAAGCAACTGCTTGATCAGCAGCGGATACGCATGGCCAGACGGTGCCGGTTCGTCTTGCGGGTACGGGTATGACGAATGCATGAAGGTCTCCATGGGCGACCGGTCGGGTCGTCGAGCGTGCGGCCACGATACCGGACCGGCCGGCTTTCGCGTCCCCCCTGTCCGGGGGGAGCGAGCCCCCGTCGAAACCGGCGACGAGCCGTCCGGACGCGTATCACGGCGATGGATACGGGATACCCACCCGTTCGGGGAGGCGTTCGCCGCGGAACGGCGTTGTAGGATTCATCGCAGCACGTATCGTCCCTGCGAGATACCCGTCCGCACGACCGGGACATGACCGGAACGCCAGGTCGCCGCCGCGGAATCGCCGCGACGACTCACGCAGGCGCCCACCGGCCACGCCCGCCCCATCCGAACCCATCCCCC
>NZ_JACFYV010000245.1:0-9473 GCF_016759955.1 Burkholderia sp. KCJ3K979 | reverse complement strand
ATCTGGCGATGATCGAGGGCCACGACGGCAGGCCGTGGCCGCGGACGCTGTTTCATCAGTTCGCTTCTTTTTGTCGTACGCAACGGCTGCAATCCGGAGCGTCAGGCGCGCGCGGCATCGCGGGTGCCGGCGTTGCCCGCCTGACGATACGCATCGGGATCGATGCGGCGCATTTCCGCTTCGATCCACGCTTCGACCTGCGAGTTCAATGCGTCGGGCGTCAGCCCTTCGCTCGCGATCGGCTTGCCGATCGACACCGTGACGACGCCCGGGAATTTCGTGAACGAGTTGCGCGGCCACACACGACCTGCATTGTGCGCGATCGGCACGACCGGCGTGCCGGTTTCGATCGCGAAGCGCGCACCGCCCGTCTTGTATTTGCCCTGCTTGCCGACCGGCGTGCGCGTGCCTTCGGGGAACATGATCATCCATGCGCCTTCCGACAGGCGCTTCTTGCCCTGGCGGATCACCGACGCGAACGCGTTCTTGCCTTCCTTGCGGTTGATGTTGACCATGTGCAGCAGCCCGAGCGCCCAGCCGAAGAACGGCACGTACAGCAGCTCGCGCTTGAACACATAGCACAGCGGCTTGGGCATCAGCGCCGGAAACGCGAGCGTCTCCCACGCGGACTGGTGCTTCGACAGCAGCACGGCCGGGCCGTCGGGCAGGTTCTCGAACCCTTCGATCCGGTAGCGGATGCCGTTCAGCCAGCGCACGACCCACAGCGTCGACTTGCACCAGCCGGCCGCCATCCAGTAGCGCGCGTCGGGGCGCATGAACGGGAACGCGATGAAACACGCGGTGGCGTACGGCACCGTGTACAGGATGAAGTAGATCAGCAGCAGCAGGGAGCGGACGAAGCGCATCGGCGTGAGTGTGGCGTTGGGGAGGATGCGCGCGGCAGCCGCATCACTCGTGTTCGTGTGAAAGAAAATCGAGCGCAAACGCGCGCAGGTCGTCGTGGACCTTCGTGCCGTCCGGCAGATTACCCGCGGCGAGCGTCTTCTTGCCCTTGCCGGTCAGCACGAGGTGCGGCTGGAAGCCGACCGCGACGCCGGCCAGCAGGTCGCGCAGCGAATCGCCGACGACCGGCGTGTGAGCGGGATCGATCTCGAAGCGCTCGGCGATCATCTGCATCATGCCCGGTTTCGGCTTGCGGCAGTCGCAGTGATCCTCGGCCGTGTGCGGGCAGAAGAACACCGCGTCGATGCGCGCGCCGACCGCGGCCGCCGCGCGATGCATTTTCAGGTGCATCTCGTTGAGCGCGGCCATGTCGAACAGCCCGCGACCGATGCCGGACTGGTTGGTCGCCACGACCACGCGGTAGCCCGCGTGGTTGAGCCGGGCGATCGCCTCGAAGCTGCCGGGCAGCGCGATCCATTCGTCGGGCGTCTTGATGAACGCATCCGAATCGACGTTGATCACGCCGTCCCGGTCGAGGACGACGAGCTTTCGGTTGGGGCTGGTCGGCATCGTGCGGCCC
Source organism: Burkholderia sp. KCJ3K979 (assembly GCF_016759955.1). Lineage (NCBI taxonomy): Bacteria > Pseudomonadati > Pseudomonadota > Betaproteobacteria > Burkholderiales > Burkholderiaceae > Burkholderia > Burkholderia sp. KCJ3K979. The sequence goes on along the minus strand of NZ_JACFYV010000245.1, from coordinate 7,990 downwards.
TTATGCGGCGAGCTTCGAGATGTCGGCGACGCAGTTCATCTGCTGGTGCAGCGCGGACAGCAGCGCGAGACGGTTCGCGCGCAGGGCCGGATCTTCCGCGTTGACCATCACGTCGTTGAAGAACGTGTCGACCGGCGCGCGCAGCGCGGCGAGCGCCGACAGCGCGCCCGTGTACGCACGCGCCTCGAGTTGCGACTGCACGTGCGGCGTGACGGCCGCGAGCTGTTCGTGCAGCGCCTTCTCGGCGGCCTCGACGAGCAGCGTCGGCTGTACCGCGCCGTTCGCGCCGCCTTCCGACTTCTTCAGGATGTTCGAGATCCGCTTGTTCGCGGCCGCGAGTGCTTCGGCTTCCGCGAGGCGCGTGAATTCGCGCACCGCGTCGAGGCGCGCGACGAGATCGTCGATGCGCGTCGGGTTCAGGCTCAGCACCGCGTCGATTTCACCGGCCGAATAGCCGCGCTCGCGCAGCAGGCCGCGCAGGCGATCCATGAAGAACGCGAAGATCGCGTCCGTCGACTCGGCGACGCCCGGCACGCCGGCAAAGCGTGCGTGGGCCGTGCGCAGCAGCGACACGAGATCGAGTGGCAGCTGCTTTTCGAGCAGCAGGCGCAGCACGCCGAGCGCGTGACGGCGCAGCGCGAACGGGTCCTTCTCGCCGGTCGGCGCGAGGCCGATGCCCCAGATGCCGACGATCGTTTCGAGCTTGTCCGCGAGCGCGACGGCGGTCGACACCGGCGTGGTCGGCAGTGCGTCGCCGGAGAAGCGCGGCTGGTAGTGCTCGGCGCATGCGAGCGCGACGTCGTCGGCTTCGCCGTCGTGGCGCGCGTAGTACGTGCCCATCGTGCCCTGCAGTTCCGGGAACTCGCCGACCATGTCGGTCAGCAGGTCGGCCTTCGCGAGACGCGCGGCGCGCTTCGCGTGCGCGGTGTCGGCGCCGATCGCCGGGGCGATCTCGCCGGCCAGCGCCTCGAGGCGCTCGACGCGCGCGAGCGCCGAACCGAGCTTGTTGTGATAGACGACGTTCGCGAGCTGCGGCACGCGGTCGGCGAGCGGCTTCTTCTTGTCCTGCTCGAAGAAGAACTTCGCATCGGCGAGGCGCGGGCGCACGACGCGCTCGTTGCCTTCGATGATCTCGCCCGGCGTCTTCGTCTCGATGTTCGACACGATCAGGAAGCGCGAGCGCAGCTTGCCGGCGACGTCGGTCAGCGCGAAATACTTCTGGTTCGTCTGCATCGTGAGGATCAGGCATTCCTGCGGCACCTGCAGGAATTCGTCCTCGAAGCGGCACGGGTAGACGACCGGCCATTCGACCAGCGACGTGACTTCGTCGAGCAGCGACTCGGGCATCACGACCGTGTCGCCGTTCGCATGTTCGTTCAGCTGCGTGCGGATCGTTTCGCGGCGATCGGCGAAGTGCGCGATCACGCGGCCCTTGTCGCGCAGCGTGTCGGCATACGCGCGGGCATGCTGGATCGCGACCAGGCCGTCGGAGAGGAAGCGGTGGCCGAGCGTCGTGTCGCCGGCATCGACGCCGAACGCGGTGACGGGCACGACGCGATCGTCGTGCAGCACCGTCAGGCGATGCACGGGGCGCACGAACTTCACGTCCGAGCCGTCCGGGCGCTGGTACGTCATGAATTTCGGGATCGGCAGCTTCGCGAGCGCTTCGTCGAGCGCGGCCTGCAGGCCGTCGGCGAGCGTGGCGCCGGCCGCCGAGTAGTTGATGAAGAACGCTTCGGCCTTGCCGTCCTGCGCACGCTCGAGATCGGCGATCGACGCATTCGGGTGGCCGAGCGCCGCGAGCTTCTTCGCGAGCGGGGCCGTTGGCTTGCCTTCGGCGTCGAGCGCGACCGACACGGGCAGGACCTTTTCGCGGACCTGTTTGTCAGGCGCGACGGCGCGCACGTTCTGCACGACGACCGCGAGGCGGCGCGGCGTGGCGTAGCGCTCGAACACGAGTTCGCCTTCGATGAGGTCGCGCGCCGCGAGGCGTTGCGCGATGCCTTCGGCGAATGCGTCGCCAAGGCGCGCGAGGGCCTTCGGCGGCAGCTCTTCGGTCAGCAGTTCGACGAGCAGGGGGGCGGGATGATTGTGCGTCATGGTTGGATTGAATCTCGTCTCGTCAGTCCTGATCGATCTTGCGTTCGACCTTGAGCGGCGGCGCCCATGCCGGCTGCGCGGCGTCCTGGGCGTCGGTGGTGAGGCCCGGCACGCCCGGCGGGTTGCCGAGCATCGGGAAGCCGAGCTTCTCGCGCGAGTCGTAGTAAGCCTGCGCGACGAGACGCGACAGCGCGCGGATGCGGCCGATGTACGCCGCCCGCTCGGTGACCGAGATCGCGCCGCGCGCGTCGAGCAGGTTGAACGTATGGCCGGCCTTCAGCACGAGCTCGTACGCGGGCAGCGCGAGCTGCGCGTCGATCATCTTCTTCGCTTCCGCTTCGTAGCTGTTGAAGAACGTGAACAGCAGGTCGACGTTCGCGTGCTCGAAGTTGTAGGTCGACTGCTCGACCTCGTTCTGGTGGTACACGTCGCCATACGACAGGCGGCGCAGCTCGGGGCCGTTCGGGCCTTGCTCTTCCCACTCGGTCCACACGAGGTCGTACACGTTCTCGACCTTCTGCAGGTACATCGCGAGGCGCTCGAGGCCGTACGTGATCTCGCCGAGCACCGGCTTGCATTCGAGGCCGCCGACTTCCTGGAAATACGTGAACTGCGTGACTTCCATCCCGTTCAGCCACACTTCCCAGCCGAGGCCCCACGCGCCGAGCGTCGGGTTTTCCCAGTCGTCCTCGACGAAGCGCACGTCGTTCTGCTTCAGGTCGAAGCCGAGCGCCTCGAGCGAGCCGAGGTACAGGTCGAGGATGTTTTCCGGCGCCGGCTTGAGCACGACCTGGTACTGGTAGTAGTGCTGCAGGCGGTTCGGGTTTTCGCCGTAGCGGCCGTCCTTCGGGCGGCGCGACGGCTGCACGTACGCGGCGCGCCACGGCTCGGGGCCGACCGCGCGCAGGAACGTGTGGACGTGCGACGTGCCCGCGCCGACTTCCATGTCGATGGGCTGGAGCAGGGCGCAACCCTGCTTGTCCCAGTAGGACTGCAGCGTCAGGATGATTTGCTGAAACGTAAGCATGAAGAGCCTTCGTGGCGCTGGCGCTCCGTTGCGGACGGCGCTCCGGGCGGGCCCGGAGGGTCGGCTCGCGCGGCGGCGCGGCTTGTTAGTGTGCTGAAACGCGTAATTTTACCGGATCGGCGACCGGATGCGGCCGGAAGGCAGATGCGCGCACCGCCGCACCGGTCCGGCGGCCTGCGCGCACGTGCGCGGCGCCCATGTCGCGGCGCGTCGCGCGGGCGGTAAGATGCGCGTATTGCGGCGCGCCACGCGTGCCGCGTCACCGCTTGCCGACGCCGACTGCATGGACGACCCGAACGACATTCTGATTCCGCTGCTTCCGCCGTTTCTCGCGCTGCTCGGACAGGCCGCCGACGCGCAGGCGCGCGGCGAGCGCGCCGCGCACGATCTGTGGCTGGCCGCTGCGGCCCATCTGCATGCGGTCGATGCCGATGCGCTGGTGCGGCTCACGACGGCGCTCGTCGCGCGGCAGCGCACGGCCGACGCGCTCGCGCTCGCCGAATGCGCGGTGCGCGTGCAGCCGGGCGCGGCCACGCACTTCAACCACGGTTACGCGCTGCAGATGGCCGGCCGTCACGCGGATGCGGTCGCGCCGTACCGCACGGCGCTCGCGATCGATGCCGGCTGGCCGTCGCTGCGCAACAATCTCGCGATCGCGCTGCGCTTGTCGGGCGCGGATCGCGCGGAAGAAATCGCGCTGCTCGACGCGGCCGTGAAGCACGATCCGCGGGACGTGCAGGCATGGATCAACCTCGTCGTCGCGCGGATCGCGACGCACGATCTGGACGCTGCGCTCGCGTGCGCCGAGCGGCTGGCCGACCTCGCGCCCGACAACGCGCTTGCGATGAACAACGTCGCGATGGCGATGAAGGAGGCGCAGCGCTGGGACGAGGCCGAGCGCCATGCGGCGCGCGCATGCGAGCTGGCGCCCGACGATGCGTCGTTCCGCTTCAATCTCGCGATCATCCAGCTCGTGCGCGGTAACCACGCGGCCGGCTGGCGCGGCCACGAGGCGCGTTGGGACGGCGCGGGCGAGTTGCGCGGCCGCCGGCCGGCGCTGCCGGGCCCGCGCTGGCAGGGCGAGCCGCTCGCCGGCAAGACGCTGCTGGTGTGGGGCGAGCAGGGGCTCGGCGACGTGCTGCAGTTCTGCCGCTTCGTCGTGCCGCTCGCCGAGCGCGTGCATCGCGAGGGCGGCCGGCTCGCGTGGAATACGTTTCCGGCGCTCGGCACGCTGATGCAGCGCAGCCTCGGTGCGCACGCGGACGTGTTCGGCGCGGGCGGCGGCATCGATGCGTTGCCGGCATTCGATTACGAAGTGCCGCTGATCGGCCTGCCGCTGATGCTCGGCATGGAGGCGTCGACGCTCGCCGCCTCGGTGCCGTACCTGCGGGCCGAGCCGGGCGCCCGCGACGCGTGGCGCGCGCGGCTCGCCCGCGACGGCCGGCTGAAGGTCGGGCTCGTGTGGACGGGCAGTGCGGGCCACCAGCGCAATCCGTTCCGGCGCGTCGGGCTCGAGCGCTATGCCGACGCGTTTCGCGGCGTCGACGGCGTCACGTTCTATTCGCTGCAGCCGGGTGCGGACGCGGATGTCGCCGCCGCGCGCGCGGCCGGGTTCGCGATCGAGGACTACACGGCCGAATTGACGAGTTTCGACGAGACGGCCGCGTTCATCGGCGCGCTGGATCTCGTGATCACCGTGTGCACGTCGGTCGCGCATCTGGCCGGCGCGCTCGGCGCGCGCACCTGGGTGCTGCTCGACGTGAATCCGCACTGGCCGTGGCTGCTCGAGCGCCGGGACAGCCCGTGGTATCCGACCGCGACGTTGTACCGGCAGCCGACGTTCAGCGCGTGGGCGCCGGTGATGGAGGAAGTGAGCCGCGATCTGCGGCGCATCGCCGCGCAGCCGGAGCAACTGGGCCAACTGGACCAATCGGACCGGCAGGCCTGAGCGGCCGGCCGGTTCGCGGTCACGGGCCGCCGCGCGTGGCGGCGGCCCGCTGCGTCATTTCGCTGCGTCGCCGCCGCGCTGCTTCCGGCCATTGCGCCGGCGCAGCCCGGGCCCGAACGTGAAGCCGAACGCGAGCAGCACCAGCGACACCGCGAGCACGATGTTGTTGCCGCTCGTCACGTACGGCGTGAAGCCGCTCGTGCCTTCGATCCGCACGTCGAGCGAGCCGATCGTGAACGGCTTCAACTGGCCGAGTACGCGGCCGTGCGCGTCGATCGCGGCCGTCATCCCGGTATTGGTCGAGCGCAGCATCGGCCGGCCCGTTTCGAGCGAGCGCATCCGCGCGATCTGCAGGTGCTGGTCGAGCGCGATCGTGTCGCCGAACCACGCGAGGTTCGTCACGTTGACGAGCACGCCCGGCGGCTGCGGGTTGTCGCGGATCGTCGCGGCGATTTCCTCGCCGAACAAGTCCTCGTAGCAGATATCGGCCATCACCGGCTGGTTGTGCACGAGGAACGGCTTCTGCACCGGCGCGCCGCGCGCGAAGTCGCCGAGCGGCATCTTCATCAGGTTGACGAACCACCGGAAGCCCCACGGGATGAATTCGCCAAAGGGCACGAGGTGATGCTTGTCGTAGTGATAGATGTCGCGCGAATTCGGCGTCACGCCGTACAGGCTGTTCGTGTAGTCGACGTAGTGGCCGTCCTCGGTCACCGACGCGCCGACCGCGCCGAACAGCACGGCCGAACCGGTCGTGTCGCTGAACTTGCGGATCGCGACGGCGAACGGCTCGGGCAGCTCCTGGATCATCACCGCGATCGCGGTCTCGGGCGTGACGATCAGGTCGGCCGGCTTCTCGACGATCATCTGCTGGTACATCTTGATCGCCGCGTCGATGCCTTCCTGCTCGAACTTGATGTCCTGCTTCACGTTGCCCTGCAGCAGCCGCACGGTGAGCGGCGCGTTGGCGGGCACGGTCCACGTGACCTGCGACAGCCCGACGCCGGCCGCGAGCAGCGCGACGGCGATGGCGGCCGGCGCGGCGATGCGCACGCGGGCGTTGCCGCCCGGTGCGGCGGCGCCGCCGTCACGCCCCGGCGACGGGCGCGCGGCGGCGAGCGCCTGCACGACCAGCGCGGCGAACAGCGCGAGCACCCACGCGATCCCGTACACGCCGACGACCGGCGCAAAGCCCGCGAACGGGCCGTCGACCTGCGGGTAGCCGCTGCCGAGCCACGGAAAGCCGGTGAACACGGTGCCGCGCAGCCATTCGCCGAGCGCCCACGCGCTCGCGAATGCAAACGCGCCGTGCCAGGTCGGCGAGAACGGCCGCGGGTCGGGCTCGCGGCGGTGCCACGCATGGCCTGCGCAGAACGACCACAGCCCGGCCGAGAACGCCGGGTACAGCGACAGGTACAGCGAGAACAGCACGAGCGCGCCGCCCGCGAGCGGCGCGGCCATCTCGCCGTACACGTGCATGCTGATGTAGAGCCACCAGACGCCGGTGATGAAGTTGCCGAAGCCGAACGCGCCGCCGGTGAGCGCGGCGCCGCGCCAGCTCGACGTGCGCGTCAGCTGTGCGAAAAACCAGACGAATACGACGAGCTGCAGCCAGCCGCCATGCGGCGTGGGCGCGAAGCTGAGCGTATTGGCCGCGCCGGCGAGCAGCGCGGCCGGATAGTGCCAGCGCGGCAGCGCGCGGCCGGGCGCCGGCGCGAGAAGGCCGCCAGCCGGGCGGGACGGGATCGGATCGTCCATGTGAAGCGGAAGAGGGCGAGCGGTTGAAGGAGGCGCGGCTGGCGCGGAGCGGTCAGTCTTCGTGCGAGGTTTCGGCGCGACGGCTGGCGAGCGGGTTGCGGCGCACCAGCAGCACATGAACCTGGCGCGCATCGCCGCGCTGGATTTCGAACACGAGGTTGCCGAGCTGCAGCTTCTCGCCGCGGTGCGGCACGCGTCCGAAATGATGGGTGATCAGCCCGCCGATCGTGTCGACTTCGTCGTCGGGGAAATCGGTGCCGAACACCTCGTTGAACTGCTCGATCTCGGTGAGCGCGCGCACGCGGTAGCGGCCGTCCGGCCCCGAGATGATGTTGCCGGCTTCCTCGTCGAAGTCGTATTCGTCCTCGATGTCGCCGACGATCTGTTCGAGCACGTCCTCGATCGTGATCAGGCCCGCGACGCCGCCGTACTCGTCGACGACGATCGCCAAGTGGTTGCGGTTCACGCGGAAGTCGTGCAGCAGCACGTTCAGGCGCTTCGATTCCGGAATGAACACGGCCGGGCGCAGCATCCCGCGCACGTCGAACTCTTCCTCGGCGTAGAAGCGCAGCAGATCCTTCGCGAGCAGCACGCCGATCACGTTGTCGCGGTTCTCCTCGTACACGGGATAGCGCGAGTGCGCCTTTTCGAGGACGAACGGGATGAAATCCTCGGGCTTGTCGGCGATGTTGATCGCGTCCATCTGCGCGCGCGGCACCATGATGTCGCGCGCGCACAGATCGGAGACCTGGAACACGCCTTCGATCATCGACAGCGAATCGGCGTCGATCAGGTTGCGTTCGTGGGCGTCCTGGAGGATTTCCAGCAGCTCGCCGCGGGATTCGGGCTCGGGCGAGATGAAGTCGGTCAGGCGCTCGAGCAGCGAGCGCTTTTCTTGCGGTTTGTCGGTTGGCTTACGACTGGGATACGAATCGTTCATGGTGGTGCGCCCGGGTCATGCCGGAGCGCGCGGTCACGGAGTAGGCAAGGATACACCAAGGGCACGACGCGACCGTGTCACCCCGGCCGCACGGCCAGGATGGGCGGCTCGCGCGGGCCCCGCTCGCGGACGGCCGCGCCGGGCGCGGCGTCTTCTTCGGGTCCATCCTATCGCAGAAAGGGTCGGCGGGGCGTGGCGGCCAAAAAACGCTGGCGGG
>NZ_JACFYV010000244.1:0-9493 GCF_016759955.1 Burkholderia sp. KCJ3K979 | reverse complement strand
GCGAGCCGGTCCGCGCCGGCGCGCAGCGCATTGCCGAGCCCGACCGCGAGATTGCGCAGCCAGCTTTCGTAGCCGATGCGCCGGATCGCGCTGCCCTGCATCCGTGTGTCGAATGCCTCCGCGTCCCACGCGAACAGCTCGACGAGCGTCGCGCGGTCGAGGCCGTGCCGCACGTCGAAATCGGCGACGGGCGCGGCCTGCGCGAACTTGTTCCACGGGCACACGAGCTGGCAGTCGTCGCAGCCGTACACGCGATTGCCGATCATCGGCCGCAGCGGCTCGGGGATGCTGCCTTTCAGTTCGATCGTCAGGTACGAGATGCAGCGGCGCGCATCGACGCGGTACGGCTCGACGATCGCGCCGGTCGGGCACGCGTCGATGCAGCGGGTGCAGCTGCCGCAGTGCGCGCCGGGCGTCTCGGGTGCTGTGTCGGGCGACGTGTGCGCGTCGGTCGGCAGCGGCAGGTCGACGTAGATCTCGCCGAGAAAGAACAGCGAGCCGGCATCGCGCTGCAGCAGCAGCGTGTGCTTGCCGCGCCAGCCGACTCCGGCCTTCTGCGCGAGTTCGACCTCGAGCACGGGCGCCGAATCGGTGAACACGCGGTAGCCGAACCCGCCGATCTCGTGCTCGATGCGCTCCGCGAGTGTCTGCAGCCGGTTGCGCAGCACCTTGTGATAGTCGCGGCCGCGCGCATAGATCGACACGACGGCCGCCTGCGGATCGTCGAGCCGCGCCCGTTCGCGCGCGCGCCAGTCGTGTGGCACGAGCGCGCCGGGCTCGCCAGCGGGCGCGTCGGCCGCGAGCGTTTGGGCCGGCAAATAGGCGAGCCGCACGGAGATCACGCGTCGCGTACCGGCCACAAGTTCGGCCGGCCGCGCGCGTTTCATCCCATGTTTCGCCATATAATCCATTGCGCCGTGGTATCCGGCTTCCAGCCAGGCGGCGAGGCCCGCTTCGGCATCCGAGAGATCGGTATCGCTGATGCCGATCGCCCCGAAACCCAATTCGCGCCCCCACGCCCTGATGCGAGCGGCGAGCGCAGTCAACGCCGCATCGTCGAGCGCGCACGGCGCCGCGCCTTCGTCACGAGTCGAAGGCCTGTCGGATGCGGCGCGTTCCGGTAGTCGGTTCATCGCACTATTTTACGAGAATGCCAGCCACGTCCAGCCAACCGCCTCATGCCACGTTGCCCGCCCCGCTCGCGGAGCGCGTGGTCGCGCTCGCCGACGAAGCGGCAACCGAGGCCTTCGGCACCCGCTTCGCGCACGCGCTCGACGCGGCGCGCCTCGAACTCGACCGCGCGCATGCGTTCGACGGGCTGCAGATCCAGCTGGTCGGCGATCTCGGCGCGGGCAAGACGACCCTCGTGCGCGCGATCCTGCGCGGCCTCGGCCACCAGGGGCGCGTGCGCAGCCCGACCTATACGCTCGTCGAGCCATACGCGCTCGAACGCAGCGATGGGGAACTCGAGGTCTATCACTTCGATCTGTATCGATTCAACGATCCGGCCGAATGGTCCGATGCAGGCTTTCGCGAATATTTCAATTCCACCGCGATCTGCCTCGTCGAATGGCCGCAACAGGCGGGCGCCCTGCTCGGCGTGCCCGATCTGGTTTTCTCGCTCGACGTGGATGGCGACGGCCGTGCCCTCACCGTCCGGGCGTACAGCGCTTCAGGAAAGGCATGTCTCGAAAGATGTTGATCAAACCGTTCCGCTCGATCGAATCGGCGGCCACCGCGACGCACAACTGGCGGCGCCGTCAGATCCTGCGCGCGGGGGCGTCGACGCTGGTGCTCGGTCTCGTCGCGCCGCGGCTCGCGCACGCGTCGTCGGTGCTCGGCGTGCGCGTGTGGCCCGCACGCGATTACACGCGCGTCACGATCGAATCCGACCAGCCGCTGCAGAATAGCCAACAGCTGCTGCAGGGTCCCGACCGTCTGGTCGTCGACCTGAGCGGCCTCGACCTCGACCAGGCGCTGCGCGACCTCGTATCGAAGATCGCGCCGAATGATCCGCAGATCCAGTCGGTGCGCGTCGGCCAGTATCAGCCGCACGTCGTGCGGATGGTGTTCGATCTGAAAGGCTCGGTGAAGCCGCAGGTGTTCACGCTGCCGCCGGTGGGCACCTACAAGTACCGGCTCGTGTTCGACCTGTATCCGGCCGTCGCGCCCGATCCGCTGTCCGACCTGATCGCGCAGACGGAACGCAAGGAACAGGCGCTCAACGACACCACGCGCGCGCAGCAGATGCAGCCGCCGTCCACGCTGTCCGGCCCGGGCACCCCGCCGCCCGGCGCGGGCGACAACAGCGACGCGTTCTTCCAGCGTTTCGCGCAGAACACGCCGGCCACGCCGCACGCGCCGCCGGCCGCCGGCACGCCGTCGACGCCCGCGAAGCCGGCCGTCAAGCCGCCGCCCGTCATCGCGCGCCGCGACGACAGCGACGACGGCGACGACACCTACAAGTTCACCGCGCCGAAATCCGGCAAGGGCGGCACGGTACGCCTGCTGACGGTCGCGATCGACCCCGGCCACGGCGGCGAGGACCCGGGCGCGATCGGCGGCGGCGGCACGTACGAGAAGCACATCGCGCTCGACATCGCGAAGAAGCTGCGCGCGAAGATCGACGCCGCGCCGAACATGCGTGCGATGATGACGCGCGACGCCGACTTCTTCGTGCCGCTGAACGTGCGCGTGCAGAAGGCGCGCCGCGTCGGCGCGGATCTCTTCGTGTCGATCCACGCGGACGCGTTCACGACGCCGTCCGCGCGCGGCTCGTCGGTGTTCGCGCTGTCCGACCACGGCGCGACGAGTGCCGCGGCGCGCTGGATGGCGAACAAGGAGAATTCGTCGGACCTGATCGGCGGCATCAACATCAAGACGGCGGACGCGGCCGTGAACCGCGCGCTGTTCGACATGTCGACGACCGCGCAGATCCGCGACTCGCTGCGCTACGGCAACTACGTGCTGAAGGAAGTGGGCGGCATCAACAAGCTGCACAAGGGCTCGGTCGAGCAGGCCGGGTTCGCGGTGCTGAAGGCGCCCGACATTCCGTCGATCCTCGTCGAAACCGCGTTCATCAGCAACCCGGACGAAGAGCGCCGGCTCAACGACGACAGCTATCGCGACGAGATGGCCGACGCGATCTTCCGCGGCATCAAGCGTTATTTCGCCGCGAATCCGCCGCTCGCGAAGAGCCGGATGGCCTGAGCGCCATCGCTTCCCTGCCGCCGGCACGCAGTGCGTGCCGGCGCGTCACGACGCCGCGAAGCGGCTCAGCAGTTTCCCGCCGAACACGTTCACCGCGAGCCCGCCCATCACGAGCGCGGCGCCGATCAACTGCGCCTGCGTCAGATGCTCGTCGAGCAGCAGCGCCGACGACGCGAGCCCGATGATCGGCACCAGCAGCGAGAATTGCGCGACCTGCGCGGCCGGGTAGCGCGACAGCAGGCGGCTCCACAGCCCGTAGCCGAGCAGCGTCGCGACGAACGCGAGATAAACGACCGCGAAGATCGACGCGCCGTCGAGCCCTGCGAGCGCGGTCGCGATCCGCTGCGGCCCCTCGAACCACAGCGACAGCAGGAAGAACGGCACGGGCGGCACGAGGCTCGCCCACACGACGAGCGACACGAGGTTCGCCTTGCCGACCTTCTTCGTGACGATATTGCCGACGGCCCACATCGCGGCCGAGCAGATCGTCAGCAGGAAGCCCGCGAGCGTCATCGCGCGGCCGCCCTGCGCGGCGATCACGACGAGCCCGCCCGCGGCGATCGCGAGCCCGACCAGGTTCTGCACACGCAGCCGCTCGCCGAGGAACAGCATCGCGAACACCAGCGTGAAGAACGCCTGCGACTGCAGCACGAGCGACGCGAGGCCGGCCGGCATGCCGACGTACATGCCGGTGAACAGGAATACGAACTGGCCGAGCTGGATCGTCGCGCCGTACAGCACCAGCAGCCGCCACGAAATCTGCGGCCGGCGCACGAAGAACACCGCGGGCACGGCCGCGAGCGTGAAGCGCAGCGCGCCGAGCAGCATCGGCGGCATGCCGTGCAGGCCGACCTTGATCACGACGAAGTTCACGCCCCACGCGAGGATCACGACCAGCGCGAGCAGCAAGTCCTTCGGGGCCATCATCGGCGTCTCCTCGATTGTCGAATTGTCGGTATGAAGCCGGTCAGTCTACCGGGTTTCGCCGCCCGGCCCGATACCCGCGCGGCGCGTATGGAATCGGCGGCGTGCGCAGCGGCGGGCGCAGCAGCCTGCGCACCGCGGAGGATGCCGCATGACGCGTGCCTGCCGCGGGTGCATCGCGCCGCGCGCGTTTCGCGCTCCCCCGTCACGCGCACCGCCGCGCCGCCAGTACAATGACCGGCAATCCAGCCGTTCCCCACGAGGCCCGCCATGACCGACTCGATCAAAGCCCTGTTGAAGCCGCACGTGCGCGACATCGGCAACCTGCAGGTGCGCCGCACGCTGCCCGCGCTCGCCGCACGCCTCGTCGGCCCGTTCATCTTCTTCGATCACATGGGGCCCGCCACGCTGCCCGCCGGCACGGGGCTCGACGTGCGCCCGCATCCGCACATCGGGCTCGCGACGGTCACCTACCTGTTCGACGGCGCGATCCTGCACCGCGACAGCCTCGGCTCGCTGCAGGAAATCGTGCCGGGCGACGTGAACTGGATGACGGCCGGCCGCGGCATCGTCCACTCCGAGCGCACGCCGGACGCGCAGCGCGCGAGCAGCCACACCGTGCACGGCATCCAGACCTGGGTCGCGCTGCCGCAGGCGCACGAGACGACCGAGCCGTCGTTCGAGCACCACGCGGCCGACACGCTGCCCAAGCGCGACGAAAACGGCGTGGCGCTGACGGTGATCGCCGGCGACGCGTTCGGGCTGCATTCGCCCGTGACGACGTTCTCGCGCACGCTGTACGTCGCGGCCGAATTCGCGGCCGGCGGCCGGCTCGAACTCGATGCGTCGCACGAGGAGCGCGCGGTCTACGTAGTCGACGGCGCGCTCGCGATCGACGGCACGCCGGTGCCGGCCGAACAGATGGCCGTACTCGCGCCAGGCGCGACGGTCACGCTGACGAGCACCAGCGGCGCGCGCGCGATGCTGCTCGGCGGCGACCGGATGGACGGCGAACGCTTCATCGAGTGGAATTTCGTCGCGAGCAGCCGCGAGGCGATCGAGCAGGCGAAAGCGGCGTGGACGCGCCAGGAAATGGGCAAGGTGCCTGGCGAAACGGAATGGATTCCGCTGCCCGAAGCGAAGCCGCGTTGAAAAAGCGGCGCGCCGCCCCCATCCTGACGATATTCGAACGGAAGAGAACGACATGGACACCACGCTTGCCACATTCGAGAAAGACGTCATCGAGGCGTCGCTGGACACGCCCGTGCTGGTCGACTTCTGGGCGCCGTGGTGCGGCCCCTGCAAGACGCTCGGCCCGCTACTGGAAAAGCTCGAGGCCGATTACGCAGGCCGCTGGAAGCTCGTGAAGGTCAACGTCGACGAGAACCAGGAACTCGCCGCGCACTTCCAGACGCGCAGCATCCCGCACGTGATCGCGTTCGCCGACGGGCGCCCGGTCGATCAGTTCGTCGGCGTGCTGCCCGAGGGCCAGTTGCGCGCGTTCCTCGACCGGCTGCTGCCGGCGGCCGAGGAAGCCGAGCGCCGCGCCGCGCAATATGCGATGGCCGAACAGCGTTTCGACGATGCGCTCGCTCACCTCGAAGCGGCGCTGGCGCTGAACCCCGGCTACGACGACGCGCGCCTCGACCTGATCGAGCTGCTGCTCGCGCGCAACGAGGTCGACGCCGCGCGCGCGGAGACCGAACGCCTGTCGCCGCAAACCGTGCAGAACGGCGACCCGCGCTACCAGGCGATCAAGACCCGTTTCGACGCGCTGGACGCCACGGCCGACCTGCCGCCGACCGACGCGCTCGAAGCGCGCATCGCGGCGAATCCGGCCGATCTCGACGCACGCTTCGACCTCGCGCAGAGCCTGATCGCACGGCGTGCGTACGAAGGGGCACTGGAACAGTTGCTGGAAATCGTGACGCGCGATCGCGCATACGGCGACGATCTCGGCCGCCGCACGATGATCTCGGTGTTCGAACTGGCCGGTGATCGCCCCGACCTCGTCGCCGCGTGGCGACGCAAGCTGAGCATGGCGCTCAACTGAAGTACGACGAGCCGGGCCACGAAAGGCCGGGCCACGAGAGGCCGGGCCACGATGGCCCGGCTGACCTGCCGTATCGCTCGCGGCGCATTACCCGCGCCGCAGCATCACCCTTTCCTGCCCGCGCGTTGCACGTTCAGCCGGCCGCCTGTGCCGCGATCGCCCGCAGCGCATGCGCGGCCGCCGCGAACCCGAAGCTCGCGGTCACGCACACGCTCGAACCGAAGCCCGCGCAGTTGAGCCCCGCGACGTGCGCGGCCGCGGACGGCTCCGCGCCGTCCTCGATGTCGCAGGCCGCCGCTTCCGGGTAGATCAGCGGCTCGTCCGAATACACGGCGCTGACCTTGAAACGCGCCTTCGGCCCGCGCGGAAAACCGTGCTGCTTGCGCAACTGCGCACGCACCTTCGACAGCAGCGGGTCCTGGATCGTCAGCGCGAGATCGTCGATGCGGATGCGCGTCGGATCGAGCTGCCCGCCCGCGCCGCCGACGACGATCAACGGCTGCCGTTTCGCGACGCACCACGCGATCAGCGCGACTTTCGTGCGCACGCTGTCGATCGCGTCGATCACATAGTCGAAGCCGCCGCCGAGCAGCGCGTCGAAATTGTCGGGCTCGACGAAATCCTCGATCCGGTTCACGCGGCATGCGGGATCGATCAGCGCGATACGCTCGGCCATCGCGTCGACCTTCGGCTTGCCGTAATTGCCGTCGAGCGCATGGATCTGCCGGTTCGTGTTGCTTTCCGCGACGTTGTCGAGATCGATCAGCGTCAGCGTGCCGACCGCGTTGCGCGCGAGCGCCTCGGCCACCCACGACCCGACGCCGCCGATCCCGATCACCGCGACGTGCGCCCGCTCGAACGCGGCGGCCGCCGGCGCGCCATACAGGCGCGCGACGCCGCCGAAACGCCGCGCGCGATCCACGTCAAGCTGGATTTCCGGGGTCGGGGTAAGATCGGAAGAACTGGGCGGGGCAGCGTCGGCGGAGGACATGGCAGCAAGGAAAACGTAAGTCGTGCAGCCCTCTATTCTGCCTGAACTCCCCGCTCCCACGCGCCACTGTGCACGCACGATTTTCGCGCGTTCGCTATACTGGCCCCAGATTGAAGCGTTTGCATAACATGACGACTCTCGCCGATCTCCGCATCAACTATTCACGTGCTTCGCTCGACGAAGCCGATGCCGCCCCCGACCCCTTCGCCCAGTTCGATCGCTGGTTCAAGGAGGCGCTCGCCGCCAAATTGCCCGAGCCGAACACGATGACGCTCGCGACCGTCGGCGCCGACGGTCGGCCGTCGGCCCGGATCGTGCTCATCAAGGGCGTCGACGAACGCGGGTTCGTCTTCTTCACCAATTACGAAAGCCGCAAGGGTCACGATCTCGCCGTGCATCCGCAAGCCGCGCTGCTGTTCTACTGGATCGAGCTCGAGCGCCAGGTGCGCATCGAAGGCCGGATCGAGAAAACCAGCGCGGAAGAAAGCGACCGTTATTTCGCGTCGCGCCCGCTCGGGTCGCGCATCGGCGCATGGGCGTCGGAGCAGAGCGCGGTGATCGACAGCCGCGCGACGCTCGAAGCGCGCGAGAAGGCCGTCAGCGAGCGCTACGGCGACAACCCGCCGCGCCCGCCGCACTGGGGCGGCTACCGCCTCGTGCCCGACTCGATCGAGTTCTGGCAGGGGCGCCCGTCGCGGCTGCACGACCGCCTGCTCTATACGCGCGACGCCGCGGCGGCGCCGGGCTGGACGATCTCGCGCCTGTCGCCGTAAGCGCGGCGCCGGCGCGCGCCGGTCGTGTCTCGTGTTGCATCCGGGTGCCCGCGCCGCAAGCGGCGGGCGCCGGTCAGGATACTTGGCTGTATTCGATTCAACGAACAAACGGAGAATCCAAATGTTCTGGGAAAAGAAGCTGGCACAGTGGGCGGATGAAGTACGGGCGAAAGCGAACATACCGGCGCGACTCGTGCTATGGAACGGCGATCAACTCGATTTCGGCACCTTCAGCGCGCCGCAGGTCACGCTGAAGGTAAACAGCGCGTCGGCGTTGCCGCTGCTGCTCGAACCGAGCCTCGACAATCTCGGCGAGGCGTACGTGAAGGGCAAGATCGACATCGAAGGCAAGCTGTCGGACATCATCAACATCGGCTACTCGCTCGCGCGCAGCACCGTGACGAGCGCCAGCAAGCTCGCACGCGTGAAGCGCTACTTCAATCACACGAAGAGCACCGACAAGAAGGCGATCCAGTACCACTACGACGTCTCGAACGAGTTCTATCAGCTGTGGCTCGACGAGAACATGGTGTACTCGTGCGCGTACTTCGAAAACGGCGACGAGGATCTCGCCACCGCGCAGATCAAGAAGATCGACCACATCCTGACGAAGATCCAGCTGCAGCCCGGCCAGCGCCTGCTCGACATCGGCTGCGGGTGGGGCGCGCTCGTGCTGCGCGCCGCGCAGAAGTTCGGCGCGACGTGTCTCGGCGTGACGCTGTCGCAGAACCAGTTCGACCTCGCGACCGCGCGCGTGAAGGCCGCGGGGCTCGAAGACAAGATCGAGATTCGTCTGCAGGATTACCGCGAGATCGAAGGCCAGTTCGACCGCATCACGAGTGTCGGGATGTTCGAGCACGTCGGCCGCAAGAACCTGCCGCTCTACTTCTCGCGCGTGCACGACCTGCTCACCGACGACGGCATCGCGATGAACCACGGGATCACGTCGACCGACGCGGAAAGCGGCGAAACGGCGCTCGGCGGCGGCGAATTCATCGATCGCTACGTGTTCCCGGACGGCGAACTGCCGCACATCAGCCTCGCGCTCGAAGCGGCGCAGCGCGGCGGACTCGAGGCGGTTGACGTCGAAAGCCTGCGCCGGCACTATGCGCGCACGCTCGATATCTGGACGGAAAACTTCGAAGCGAAAGCGGAAGAAGCGAGAAAGCTCGTCGACGACGAAAAATTCCGTATCTGGCGCGTGTATCTCGCCGGCTGCGCGTATGCGTTCGAGCACGACGACGTGTCGATCTTCCAGATCGTGTGCCGCAAAGCCGGACGCAGCGCGAAAACGCTGCCGTGGTCGCGGCGCTACATGTACGAACACGCGCTGCCGCGCTAGGCGGCGCATCACGCTGGGCATGCATGGGTGACGGCAGGACGCGGCGCAAGGCGCCGCCGCAACGACAGCAGCGCGACGACACCGACGAGTCGCACGCCGACGGGCAATTCGACCTGTTCGGCGTGCCGACGGATGCCGCACGCGCGTCGTCAGCGGACGACGAACGCCTCGCCAGCCCGGATGAGCACGTGATGCCGGAC